>JAAYCX010000030.1 GCA_012729555.1 Acidobacteriota bacterium | reverse complement strand
GGCCGCCTGCGCCGAATGCCACCCGGCCGAACCGAACTCGGCGATCAGCCGGATCCCCTCGAGGGAGTCGCGCAGCCTGAGGAGACCCGAGAAATTGTCCCGCAGGAACACGAACTCCGGGGGGAAGCGGACCAGGACCCCGGCCAGCTGGCCGGTCTCTTTCAAAGGCCACAGGGCCCCCGCAAACCGGCGCGCCAGGCCGGGGTTGTCCAGACGCAGCGGGGCCCGGAACACCAGCGGCAGGGCTCCGCGCGTTTCTTCAATAATCTCTTGAATTTCTTGATCTTCCGGGATCCGATAGCAGGTGAACCCAAGCTCGCAGCAGCCGAACCGCCGGCTGTAGTAGCGCAACCACTCCCCCGGATCGAGACCCTCGGGATAGAAAACCGGGGTCCAGTCGCGATATCGGAATCCACTCGTCCCCACCAGGATCATGACTACAAAATAGGTGAAGATTAGGTGAAAATCAAGCGGGAAACCGTGCCCCGGGAACCGGCGTTACGCCCCTTTCTTGTGCACGGACATATCCCGGAGTAATATCGGCAGGACGGTTTGGTTTTGAACATCATCGCAAGGCGGATCGGCCCGGCGGGGGTGCCCCATGGATCAGGAAACTCGACAGATCAATTTCGCCTTCATCGGATTCGGCCGGGTCGGCCGGGCTTTCGCCCGCCTGCTGCTCGAGCGGAAAAAATGGCTGCTCAAAACGCACGCCATCGAGTGGAAGATCACGGGGATCGCGACGAAGGACCACGGGATGGCGATCGACCACGACGGGCTCCCCATCCGGAAGATCCTCGGCTCCCGCGGGCGTGGTTCCTCCCTGGCCCGTTTCCACAACGGGCCGGAGTGCGCTTCGCATCTCGATTTCATCCGGCAGTGCGGCGCCGACGTCCTCTTCGAGATGAGCGTGCTCGACCTCAGCGGCGAACCCGCCGCGACCCACATCCGGGAGGCCCTGGGAGCGGGATTGAACGTGATCACCTCGAACAAGGGCCCGGTGGCGACGCATTACGCGCAGCTGACGCGCCTGGCCAGGCTGCGCGACGTCCGGTTCCTCTACGAGGGGACGGTCATGGACGGGGCGCCGGTGTTCAACCTGCTCCGCAATTCCCTGCCGGGGACCCGCATCCTCTCCCTGCGGGGGATCTTCAACAGCACCACGAACTACATCCTCTCCCAGATGGAACAGGGGACCACGTTCGAAGCCGCGCTCGAATACGCGAAAACCGCCGGCGTGTCCGAGGCCGACCCCAGCCACGACCTCGACGGGTGGGATTCCGCCATCAAGCTGTCGGTATTGATCCAGGCCGTCATGGGCGGGCGCGTGAAGCCGGAGGAGATCGAACGCAGTCCCATCTCGAGCGATATCGGGCGGGCCGTGCGCGCCGCCCTGCGCCGCGACCGGCGCCTCCGCCTGGTGGCCCGGGCATACCGCCAGGGGGGGAAGGTCATCGGCAAGGTGGAACTGCAGGAACTCGAGGTCTTCGATCCGCTGGCCGCCATCCGGGGCCTGAGCAACATCCTCGTCGTCAACACCGACACCATGCGCGAACTGGCGATCGTGGAAAACAACCCGTCGGTGGACCAGACGGCCTACGCCCTCTTCGCCGACCTCATTTCCCTGCTGCGCTAGCCGCCGCTCGCGCGGCGCGCGATAAAACCGATGTTTGTGCTTCCCGGGAGATCATCCTATACTGGAAGGCATGAGCAGCGCGCACATTCCGAACCCGCCGTCGCTCGAGGATCCGACACAGCGGTCCGAAACGTCCGGATCGCTTTTGGAAATCGAAGCGCGACGACTCCGCCGGACGGCCGGGATGAATCCCGGCGTGAAGATCGCGTACGCCTTCACGCTGAGCGTCGAAGCGCGAAAACTGCGCGTATCCGCCCTGCGCGCCCAGGGCTTCTCGGACCCTGAAATCCTCTCCATCCTCAAGGCGGAAAAGAGATGAGTCTCGCGGATCTTCTCCGGCCGTTGGATCTGCTTTTCAAAAAACACGGCATTCGATATGCGCTGATCGGCGGCTACGCCGTGGCGGCCTGGGGGAAGGCGCGCGCGACGCGCGATGTCGATCTCTTTTGCGCCTCCGGGGATTCCCGGCGCCTGGCGGCCGCCCTGAGGGAAGCCTCCCTGGATTTCGAGCATCGGACAGGAGATTGGGACGATCCCATTTCGGAAGTCATCCGGATCGAACAGGCCTCTGGCACGGAGCCGTTTGAGATCGATGTCCTGATCGGTATCCGGAATGCGCCTGCAGGCCTTTTCGACCGGATACGCGCCGTGGTCATCGATGATCTTTCCGTCCCCGTAGCGTCCCCCGAGGACATGATCATCCTGAAGCTCCTGGGAGGATCGGCACTGGACCTGGAGGACGGCAAAAGCATCCTCTCGGCACAGAAAGAACGGCTGGACCTGGAGTTGCTCCGAAAGATCTGTCCCAAAAGGCTCGGTGCGCCACTGGAACAGCTCATCGCCTCGGTCAACAGTCCGTCATGAGGCGAGCGGGACGGGAACCGCAGCCGGTCAGATCCCCCAGCCGCCGCTCACGTGGATGTTGGTCCCGTTGACGTAGCGCGCCTCGTCCGAGAGGAGGTAGCGGACGGCGGCGACGGCGTCGCCGGGGGTTCCCAGGTAGCCCGCGGGGATGGTCGAGAAAGAGTGAGCCAGCTCCTCGTCCGGCACCCCCCCGGTATCGATGAAGCCGGGGGAGACGGTGTTGGCCGTGATGCCGTGCGGGGCGAGCATCCGGGCCAGCGAACGGGTCAGCACCAGCACCCCCAGCTTGGCGATGTAGTGGGCCGTGACGAAGGGCTGCCCCACCTGCTGGTCGGCGTTCACCATGCTGAAGTTGACGATGCGGCCCCGCCGGCGCCGCATCATCCCCGGCGCGGCGGCGCGCGCGAGGTAGAAGACCGGGTGGAGGTTGGCGTCGAACATGGCGTGCCACCCCTCGACGCTCTCCTCGAGGAGCGGCACCCGGTGGTAGGCGCCGACGCAGTTGATCAGCGCGTCGAGGCGTCCATGGGCCTTTTCGACCCGCAGGACGAGGTCCGCGGCCGCCCCGGGGTCGGCGACGTCGACGCGCTCGCAGAGGTGCCCGGGACCCAGGGCGTCGAGCGCGGCCCGCAGGGTGGCCGCGTCGCCCTCGCTTCGGCGGTAGCAGACGGCGACGGCCCACCCATCCCCGGCCAGGGAGAGCGCCAGCGCGCGGCCGATGCCGCGCGCCCCCCCCGCGATGAGGGCCACGCGCGTATTCCCGGATCGATCTTCCACGGCGCCCCCCTGCCGCCCCTCCCCGCGCCCCTAGTTGAGGTGCGGGTTCTCGGGCTTGATATGCTCGAACCTGCGAACCAGCACGAGCGTTTCCAGCTGCTGCTCGAGCACCGGGATGAGGGCGTCGCAGCGTTCCGACGCGTCGTCGAGCTCCAGCAGGGCCTGTTTTTGATCGATGGCGAGGTTCAGGGTCATGGCGACCATGTTGACCAGGGCGTCGAAATCGAGCTGGGGCATCAGTTCGGTCGCCTGCTGGCGCGTCCCGGTCGCGAGCTCGGTGAACCGGGCGAACAGCCCCCCGATCCGGTTCTGGCGCCCCGCGATCTCCTCCGCCGTCCCGCCCGGCAGGGGGGGCTCCATCCGCTCCACCTCGACCCTCTGGTAGGGGGAATGCCGGACCTCCCGGAGGATGCGCACCCGGTCGACCCCCACCACCACGATGTTGTACTTGCCGTCCTCGAGCTCCTCGTAACTCTCGATCCGGCCCAGGCAGGCGATCTCGTGCACCCCGGGCACCCCCCCGGGGCCCGTCTCCCCCCCCGGCCTCACGAGCGCGATGACGATCTCCCTGCTCCCCTCGATCGCCTCCCGGATCATGATCCGGTACCTTTCCTCGAAGATATAGAGCGGCACCGGGGTTTTGGGAAACAGCACGATATTGGGCAGGGGGAAGAGGGGCGCGATCATTTCGCCACGATCATAGTCAGCCGGGCCACCGCAGTCAACAGATAGATCGGTGGCCCGCGGGCGCCCCCCGGTGGTAAAATGACGGCGGGCCGGCTGTTCGGGAGAGGATTAAAGTGCGCAGACTCCTCCTTTTTCTGGCGGGAAGGGAAGGCTTCAAGAATTTCGCCCTGAAGTTCGGCATCTTCCGCCGGACCGCCTCGCGCTTCGTCGCGGGGGAGACGCTCGCGGACGCCCTCGAGGCCGTGCGCCGGGCGAACGGGCGGAACCTGCTGGGAATCCTCGACCTGCTCGGCGAACACACCGGCACCCCCGGGGACGCCGCCCGCGCCGCCGGGGGGATAGCGGCCGCCCTGGACGCCATCCGGGAATGGAGGGTGCAATCGCAGGTATCGGTCAAGCTGACGCAGCTCGGCCTGGCCATCGACCCCGCCCTGGCCCTGGCGAATCTCACGACGCTGGCCGGAAAGGCCCGGGAGCTGGACAACTTCGTCTGGGTGGACATGGAGGAGAGCGCCTACACCCGGAGCACCCTGGAGATCGTCTCCCGGGTTCACACGGAGTCGCAAAACGTGGGGGTGGCGATCCAGGCCTGCCTCTACCGCAGCGGGGAGGACGTGCGCGCCCTGGTGCGGCAGGGGATTCCCGTGCGGCTGGTCAAGGGGGCCTACCTCGAGCCCGAAAGCGTGGCGTTCGCGCGCAAACGCCAGACCGACGCCAATTACCTCGAGCTGATGCGCCTGCTGCTCGATGGAGGGGGGCCGAACGCCATCGCCACTCACGACGAGGCCCTCATCGACGCCACCCTGACTTTCGCCCGCTCCCGGGGGATCGCGCCCGACCGCTTCGAGTTCCAGATGCTCTACGGCATCCGGCGCGACCTGCAGGCCTGGCTTGCCCGGGAGGGCTACCGCGTCCGGATCTACATCCCTTACGGGAGGCAGTGGTACCCCTATTTCATGCGGCGGCTGGCCGAACGCCCCGCAAACGTGGGATTCATCATGCGTAACCTGTTCAAGGGCTAGGAGGTCTCATGCAGGACACGGTTGTCAGCTGCCCCCGGTGCGGCGCCAGGAACCGGCTCAAATCCGATGCCGGGGAACGGGCCCCCGCCGGCGGACGGGCTCCCGCCTGCGGCAAATGCCGCTCCCCCCTCCCCTGGATCGTCGACGGCACCGACATCGGTTTCCGCCGCGAGCTGGAGGTCCCGGTGCCGGTCCTGGTCGATTTCTGGGCCGAATGGTGCGCCCCGTGCCGCATGACGGCGCCGGCCCTGGAGGAATACGCCGGCGAGCTGGCGGGCCGGCTCAAGCTGGTCCGGATGAACGTGGACCGGAACCCGGCGACGGCGGGGCAGTTTCACGTGCAGAGCATCCCGACGCTGATCCTGTTCAGGGACGGGCACCCGGTCGAGACCGTGATCGGCGCCCTGTCGAAGAACGCCCTGAGGGAGCGCCTGGCCCCCCACCTGGGCTAGTTACCCGCCGTCGGCGATGGTTTCGGGCCAGAGATCGGCCTCGTACGCCACGCGCGCCTCCCCCTCGAGCAGGACCTCCCCGAACCGGCTGCCGGGGTCCGCGCCTTCGGCCGCCTCCCGGAAATGGAGCGTGAGGGTCTCGCCGCTCCGCACCTTCACCTCAACCGGCGACTCCACCCGATCCCTGGAGGCCGCCGTGAGAACCGCGGCGATGCACCCGGTGCCGCAGGCGAGGGTCTCCCCCTCCACCCCGCGCTCGTAGGTGCGCACGGCGATATGGTGGGGGTCCCGTACCCAGACGAAATCGGCGTTGGTCCCGGCGGGGAGGAATTCGGGGTGGAACCGGAGCGCCCGGCCCCAGCGTTCGACCTCCAGGGAATCGAGCTCCTCCTCCGACGCCACGAAGCAGACCGCGTGGGGAACCCCCGTGTTGATGAAATCGAGGGTGAAGCGACGCCCCCCGGTCTCGGCCGCCACGTTCATCCGCTGGCCGTGAGGCAGGGGCATCCGCACCTTCACCTTCGTGTCCAGCAGTTCCGCCCGGACGATGCCGGCAAGGGTGCGGAACTCCATGCGCGGGGCCTCCACGATGCCCGTGAGGAAGGCGAAGCGCGCGGCGCAGCGGGCGCCGTTGCCGCACATCTCGGCCTCGCTGCCGTCGGCGTTGAAGAAACGCCAGCGGAAATCGACCTCGGGGTCGTTCTCGACGAGGATGACCCCGTCGGCGCCGGCGGACACCTTGCGGCGGCAGACGCTCCGGACGAAATCCCCGCAGCGGTCGGCGTCGATCACCCGTTGCCGGTTGTCGATCAGGATGAAATCGTTGCCGGTCCCCGTCATCTTGAAGAAACGGAGCCGCCCCCTGGTTTCGAGATTCATGGATGAAACGCTCCCTTCGTGATCGGCCCCTTATCCCGCGCCCGGAATTTACTTATAGGGCAATCCCCCGGGGAGCACAAGCGCAGAATCGCTCCGTCCCCCCCGCCGTTTGATGCTATATTTTACGGCAGCGGCCGCCGGGGCGGCCGGAACCGGGGCGGGAAGGATCCGGCCCCATGGAAACACGGAATCGAAAGGAGGAGATGAATGGGCACCCGAGGACGCGAAATCGTCGGCATGGACGTCGACGAACTGCTCGGACTTCTCAACGGGGCGTTCGCCAGCGAGTGGCTCGCCTATTACCAGTACTGGCTGGGGGCCAAGGTCATCAAGGGCCCCATGAAGGATGCGGTCGCCGCCGAGCTCACCCTCCATGCGACCGAGGAGCTGAATCACGCCACCCTGCTGGCGGACCGGATCGTCCAGCTGGGGGGGACCCCCGTCCTCGACCCGAAGGAGTGGTTCCCGCTGAGCCCCTGTGCCTACGACGCCCCGGCCGATCCCTACGTCACCGTGCTGCTCGAACAGAACATCGCCGGGGAACAGTGCGCCATCTCGGCCTACAAGAACCTCATGGATATCACCAAGGACAAGGACATGGTCACCTACAACATCGCGCTGACCATCCTGGAGCAGGAGGTCGAGCACGAGGAGGACCTCGAGAGCCTGCGGGAGGATATCGAACTGATGTCCAGCAGGGGACGCTGACGCCCCCCTCCGCGGTTGTGGACCTCGCACGCCCCGTTGCCTATAATGGATCCCATGACCGAATTCGACAGAACCCCAGGGAGCGAAGAGTTCACGGAGCCGGGGGAAGGCGGGGAAGATACGGCCGTCTCCCCTGCCCCCGGCGATCCCGGGGAAGATCTTGAGATGGACCGGGCGGCGCCCCGGGGGATCGCACGCTACGACCCCCTGCGCGCCTACCTGGCCGAGATCGGGAGATTCACCCCGCTCAGCAGGGAGGAGGAGCACGCTCTCGCCCGGCGGTACCACGAGACCGGGGACCGGGAAACCGCCTACCGGCTGGTGACGTCCAATCTCAAGCTCGTGGTCAAGATCGCCATGATCTACCACAAGGTCTACCGCAACATCCTGGACCTCATCCAGGAGGGGAACCTCGGCCTGCTCCAGGCCGTGCAGCGGTTCGACCCCGACCGCGGGACCCGGCTCCCGACTTACGCGGCATGGTGGATCAAGGCCTATATCCTCAAGTTCCTGCTCGACAACACGCGAATGGTCAAGATCGGGACGACCAACGCGCGGCGCAAGATCCTGATGAACCTCAACCGGGAGAAGCGGGAGCTGGAAGCGCGGGGCATCGTCCCCACCTCCCGCCTGCTCGCCGAAAACCTCGGCGTGGATGAACGGGAGCTGCGGGAGGTGCAGCAGGGGATGACCGGGGGCGACCTGTCGCTCGACGCACCCCTGGGCGACTCGGACGGGGACGCCCGCTACATCGACACGCTCCGCATGATGGAGCAGAGCGTGGACGAGAAGATCGCCCAGGGGGAATTCCGCGAACTGCTGGAAAAAAAGTTCGCCGATTTCTCCGAGACCCTCTCCGAACGCGAGCGGGAGATCCTCTCACGGAGGCTGATCGCCGAGGACCCGGAGACGCTGCAGCAGATCGCCGACCGCTACGGCATCTCGCGCGAAGCGATCCGCGTGGCGGAAAAGAAGCTGATCGCCAAGCTGAAGCAGTACATGATCGATTCCTTCGGCGACGTGCGCGAAATCGAGTTCCACCTGGCCGGGTAGCGCCTACTCCCCCGCTTCAGGCTCCGGGCCGCCGAACCGGATGGTCGCCTTCGAACCGAACTTCTTGTAGTTCTCGTAGGTCAGGGTCTGCTCGATCCCCACGGTATCCTCGGTGAAGCGGAGCTTCTCGTCCGCGTGGGTCCAGACCGGGAACCAGTATCGGCCGTCGATGACCTGCCGCAGCGTTTCGAATTCGGGAAAGAGGTTCCCCCTCCGCTCGGGCACCGGGCGGCCGACCGTCCGGACGATCTGCAGGTCCTGGTCGTCCACGTAGATCTTCCCCTCGAAGTAGAAGCGGTCCCCCCGGGTGTTTCTGGGCCGCACGGAGAAGACGTAGCACACCAGTTCGTCGACCTTCTCCTTCCCTTCGTACTTGAGGTTGTACAGGGGAAGCTCCTTCTCGGTCAGCGCAAAGGGATTGATGTTGAGCATCACGTCCTCGTCCTCGGGCGTAAGCCTGACCGAACGGAGGCGGCCGCTCCGGCGCAGCGGCCGGACCTCCCGCGTCCCGTCGTCGTTGAAGACGATCTCCGATTCGATCGTCATCGACTCGTTGCGCGGCGCGCCGTTGAGCGAGACCACCCTGATCACCGCCACCTGGGTATAGGTATACTGCATCCACGCCTCGTAGGACTCCGTCTCCTTCGCGGCGAACCTCTCGATGATCTCCTCGGGAGAGAGGCTCCCGGAGGTCTGGGCCGCGGCCTCCGGAGAATACGCCCATCCCGAAAACGTCAGCACGGCAAACATGGCCATCACGGCAGACCGCATCGTTCCCTCCCTGTTTCTGGACTGCACCTGCAAACGATTTTCTCACATCCGGCCGGAAAAAAACCGGAGAATGAGGGCCGGGGGGGGCAAAAAATGGTAGAGTGGGTCGCCATGTCACTGGAAAATGTGGTCGTCATCCTCGCGGGCACCAAACACCCGGGCAACATCGGGTCGGCGGCGCGTGCCATGGCCAACATGGGCCTGGGGCGGCTGGTGCTCGCGGCTCCCCGGTGCCGGATCAACGAGGAATCGTACCGGCTGGCCAAGGCCGGCGGGCCGGTCCTGGAATCGGCGAAGGTCTGCCGCTCCCTCACGAGCGCCCTCCGGGGGATCCGCCTGCTGGTCGGGACCACGGGGAAAAGCGGGGGCTACCGCTCCCCGGCCGCCCCGCCCCGCGCCCTCGTCCCGCAGATCCTCGACCACGCCGCCCGGCAGAGGGTGGGCATCCTCTTCGGCCCCGAGGACACGGGGCTCGTCGACGATGATCTCCGCCTCTGCCAGCTCCTCGTGCGCATCCCGACCCACCGCCGGGCAGGCAGCATCAACCTCGCCCAGGCGGTCATGGTCGTCGGCTACGAACTCTTCCTCGGCAGCCTCGGGCACACCCCGGCGCGGACGCTGCGGGCGGCGCCGCTTCTGCAGACGGAGGCCATGTACGCGCAGCTGGAGAAGGCGCTGCTGGAGATCGGGTTCCTGCACGAGCAGAACGCGCGCCACATGATGTTCGCGCTGCGCAGGATCTTCGGCAGGGCGGGCCTGGAATCGGCCGACGTCGGGGTCCTGAGAGGGATCGCGCGCCAGGTCTCCTGGTACGCCAGGGCCCAGGGCCCCGGCCGGGACTGACGCGGATCGCCCGGGATCAGTGCTTCGGAATCAACCTGTCGGCCGGCAGGCGGAATCCGGGCTGGGATTCGGCCTCCTTCCAGGAAACCCCGTACCGGTCGATCAGGAATGTCTCCGACGGCGCCTGCATTTCCCCGTGAAGGTCCTTGTACTGGAAGTTGGGCATGCGGTAGCTGGTGGCCGTCGACAGTCCCCCGCTCCGCTCGAACACGTACACCCCCGAAAAACTCCCCAGCAGCTCCCCCTCCTGGTTGTATACGGGGAGGTCCAGAAGCGATCCGGGAGGGAGGAATTTGAGGAGCGAGTTGGACAGCGGCACGAGCGCCTTCCGGTCCTTTACCCTGTAGATCTCATTGAAGGGGATCGAGTGCGCGGCCAGGGAGGCTTCGACCACGGCCTCGATATCGGCCGGGCCGAGCCCCGCCCTCTCCCCGGCGTCCTGGATCCGCGCCGACAGCGCCTCCCAGTCGACCCGGTCGTGGGCGTAGTTCACGCACTTTTCCACGTCCTGCCAGCGGATGATCTTCCCCTTCCCCCGCGTCTTGGTTTTGCAGGGGAAATCGGCGGCGGCCGCATGGTACGCCTCCGTGACCACCGCGTCGACCTCCGCGCGGAACCCTTCCCGGGCATTCTGGCCGAAGAGGGCGCCGGTGAGACCGGCGAGGATGAAAACGCTCGATAACAGAAGCTTCACAAGAGAAAACATAGGGCATTCCTGAACATTACGGGACCGCGGTCCCGGCCGGCCGGCCGGCCCCGGGGACCCTGCCGGTTCCGAAATAGAGGAGGCCGGGCTGCACCGCCGTGCCGCCGCTCGAGAGGATGCGGACCAGCACGATACGGGCCGGGTCGGCCCCGTCGTAAAGAAACAGGATGTTGCCGTCCGGGACGATGCGGCCGATCGCCTCCTCCATCGGGACGTCGCGGAGGTGGACGGAGATGTAAGGGTTGGGTTCGCTCCGGACCTCGAAGATGATGCCGGTCCGTTCGGCCAGGCCCGCCAGCGCTTCATGCAGCGGGCAGTCGGCGATATCGGCCGTCACCCTCCCGTCGGCCACCCGGATCTCGAGCAGCGCGGATTTCCTCGCCGGCGAGGAAAGGGGCGCGTTCGGCTGCCGGGTTTGCGCCCGGGCCTCGGGGCCCGTCGCCGGCGCCTGGGACAGGGCCAGGGAGAAAACGAGAGCGCCAAAGGGGGCGGGGCGGCGCCTAACCATCGGCGTCCGGCTCCCCGTCATCCCGGATGGTCAGGAACTGATCGAAGCGGTACATCGTGAAGAGGCCGCGCAGTTTCCGGTTCGGGCGGAGGAGGATGAGGCTCCCCCCCGCTTCCCGCATCCGCTTGAAAAGCCTCAAGATCTCTCCCACGCCCGAACTGTCCATGAAAGGGACCCCTTCGAGATCGAGCAGGATCTCGCGCGGGCCCCCTGCCAGCACCTCGTCGATGCGGCGCTCGAGCGCCGGGCAGTGCTCGAAGGTGATCCTGCCCTCGACACGAATGATTCTGCGGTCCCCGATAGTTTCGACTTGGATATCCATGGGTGTTCAGGCAAAAATAGTGTCATATTTGAGCGCCTGGAGCAAGCGTCTGATCGAACCGGTGATTACGCGATTCGTCATCCACCACCATAAAACCGCGAGGCCCCACTACGACCTCAGGATCCTCCAGGACGGCAGGCTGCGCTCGTGGTCCATGCTGAGGCAACCGCCCCGGCAGGGGGGGGAGAAACGGCTGGCCGTCGAGAGGGAAAGCTTCCCGGTCGAGGCCGTCTCGAGTCCCGTCTTCGAGGAGGAGGCCTTCGGCCGCGGGCGCGTCTTCATCTGGGACGAGGGGGAGATGGAGATCCGGCCCGAAACGCCCGCGGACCTGAGAGTGCATTTTGCGGGGCTGAAACTGACCGGGACATATCGGCTGCGGCGGATGCGCTGGTACCCCGGAAATCGATGGATACTCAGCAGGATAGATCCCTGAAGGCACGCCTCGCCCGCCGCGTGCGGCCGCGGGCGCCGGGCGCATTTTGCCTTGACAGGACGGGCCCGTCCATTAGAACCTAAACTTATCGGGAAAGGGGAAGGCAAGAACCCGAAACTCAGGTCCCGGGATCCCCTGCGTCCTTATTGATCACGGACTTTCGTCAATGGAACGATTTTTTCAGGAGTGATGATTATGACCCGAAGACTTGTCGGCTCAATGATGGCCCTTCTTCTGCTGTGTGGAGCCAGCGGCTTCGCCCTGCAGGAAAAAATCTCGCCTCTTTCCGACTACCAGTACAAGAAGGACTACGCCCAGTACGAGGAGATCAAGAAGGAAGCGGACGTCCAGAAGCGGGCCGACCTGCTGCTGGGCTTCGTCAAGGAGCGCCCGATTTCCAGGATCCTGCTCTACGTGATCACCGATTACCAGGCGGCCGTCAACCCCTACCTGGAAAAGAAGGACTGGCCCAAGGCGATCTCCATGACCGAGGCGCTCCTGTCGATCCTCCCGACCGAGGAAAAGGTCAAGGCGGAGGAGATCCCCGTGGGATCGGAGGAGTTCCTCAAGGACCAGCTGGCCCCGTCGGTCCTGATGCTCGAGCGGACGATGCTGGCCGCCCAGTACGGGGCGGGGAATATGCCCAAGGCGGCGGAACTGGCGGAGAAGATCTACGCCGCCGCCCCGGACGCCACCATGCTCCAGACGCTGGCCGCCATCTACCTCGGCATGCAGAACTTCGACAAGTACCTGGAGTACGGCCAGAAGATTCTGGCCCAGGCGCCCATGGATCAGCCGCTGGGTTATACGACGGCGCTGCAGATGGCCGATATCCACCTCCGCAAACAGGACGTCCCGGCCGCGACTGCGATGTTCACGAAAATCATGGAGGTGTACGGCGACAAGGTCCCGCCCAACATGGCGGAAAACCAGTGGAACGCCACCCGCGCCATCGCCTTCGGCCTGATGGCGGCGGACGCCTACCAGAAGAAGGACTATCCCGGGGCACTCGGACTCTACCAGAAGGTGGTCCGGTTCGATCCCAAGCGGGACGACGCCTGGTATTACATCGGGATGAGCAAATGGCAGACCGAGGGGCAGGATGCGGCCGTGGAGCCGTTCGCGAAATGCGTGGTGCTCGAAAAGACCATGGCCCCCAGGGCCAAGCAGTACCTCGAGCAGATCTACCAGGGGAGCCACTCGGGCTCGCTCGAAGGGATTGAAGAGGTCCTGACCAAGGCCAGGGCCGATCTCGGCATCTGATCCGAACGCAAGGCCGTTCCTCCGGACCGCCGCCGTGGGCGGCGGCGCCGGGGGGCGGCCGCCGACGATGACCCCATCCGCCCGGAATTCTCTGGAAATTTCAAGAAAACGGTTCTAAACTTGAAGGCCTCAGTCATCCGAGGCCCACACAGATACTTGCACCAGCAAAGATATCATCGATAAAACAGGGGTAACATGGCAGAAAAGGACACCCGTTCCAAGGACGTCGCCGACGACAAGAAGCTCCCGATCCAGGAGGCGCTGGACAAAGAAGGGGAGCAGCTGCATATCAGCGAGCTGCAGGCCCTGAACATCAAGGACCTGGCGAAGATCGCCAAAAAATACAAGATCGCCGAGGCGGGCAAGCTGAGCAAGCAGGACCTCATCTTCGCCGTCCTGCAGGCCCAGGCGGAACACCACGGGCTCATCTTCTCCGAAGGGGTGCTCGAGGTGCTTCCCGAAGGGTACGGGTTTCTCCGCTCCCCCGATTACAGTTATCTGCCGGGCCCCGACGACATCTACATCTCCCCCTCCCAGATCCGGAAATTCGATCTCCGCACCGGCGACATCGTCTCCGGGCAGATCCGCATGCCGAACGAAGGGGAGCGCTACCTCGCCCTGGTGAAGGTGGACGCGGTGAATTTCGAGCCGCCCGAGGAAGCGCGCCACCGGATCTTCTACGACAACCTGACCCCCCTCTACCCGCAGGAACGGATCCGGCTGGAAACGGTGCGCGAGAACCTCTCCGCCCGTGTGATGGACATCTTCACCCCGATCGGCAAGGGACAGCGCGGGCTGATCGTGTCGCCCCCCCGGACGGGCAAGACCATGCTGCTGCAGAACATCGCCAACTCGATCAGCACCAACCACCCGGAGGTCTACCTCATCGTCCTGCTGATCGACGAACGCCCGGAGGAGGTCACCGACATGGAGCGCTCCGTCAAGGGGGAGGTGATCAGCTCCACCTTCGACGAACCCGCCTCGCGCCACGTCCAGGTCGCGGAAATCGTCATGGAAAAGGCGAAGCGCCTGGTGGAGCACAAGAAGGACGTCGTTATCCTGCTCGACAGCATCACGCGCCTGGCCCGCGCCTACAACACCGTCATCCCGTCGAGCGGCAAGGTGCTCTCCGGCGGCGTCGACGCGAACGCCCTGGAGAAGCCGAAGCGCTTTTTCGGGGCCGCCCGGAAGATCGAGGAGGGGGGAAGCCTCACGATCATGGCCACGGCCCTGATCGACACCGGGAGCCGCATGGACGACGTCATCTTCGAGGAGTTCAAGGGCACCGGCAACATGGAGATCATCCTGGACCGCAAGCTCGTGGACAAGCGCATCTTCCCGGCGATCGACATCAACCGGTCCGGCACCCGGAAGGAGGAGCTGCTGGTGGAAGGCACCGACCTCAACAAGATCTGGATCCTGCGGAAGGTGCTCAACCCCCTCTCCATCGACGAAGCGATGGACCTGCTGCTCGACAAGCTCCGCAAGTCCGACAGCAACGCGGAGTTCCTCACCTCCCTGAACAAGGGCTAGGGACGGCGCCGCAGCGACCGGTGAAGCCGGCGGTCGCATGCCCGGAGCGCCGCCGAGACTTCGGCCGGAGCCATTTTCAGGGCGCGGGAGATGGCCTCCGGCGACTGCCCCCGGTAGCGGGCACTGAAAAAGATCCTCCGTTCGAGTTCGGGCCACCGCCCGAACTCGTCGCGGATCCCCCGGAGCAGGTCCTCGCGATCCGATTTCGAAACGGCTTCCCGCATCCCCCCTCCTTCCGCGCTCGTGCCGCCCGCTAGGCGCGCTTCAGTTTGCGCCGCATCTCCCGCGTCACCCGGTGAAGGGTGCTTTTCACGGTCCCCAGCCTGCACCCTTCCCTTTCGGCGATTTCGCGCAGCTTCAACCCTTCGCAATATCGTAATACGACAAACCTTCCCTGCGGTTGCGGCAAACGCTCGAGAAAGCGCCGCACCTCCAGGGCGCGCTCCCTGAATTCCACCATCTTTTCGGCCGGACGCATCCCGGCCGGGCAGGGTCGGGCGACGTTCCCTGCCGGGCCGGGCGTTTCCCCGAACAGCAGGTCGATCCCGCGTCGGCGGCAGCGCCAGTGATCGATGGCCCGGTTGGTCGCGACCCTGCGGATCCAGCACCCGAACCGGGCCTTTTCCGGGTTCCACTGCGCCAGGGAACGGTACACGGCAAGAAAGATCTCCTGCGTCGCATCCCGCGAGTCCTCGGGATCTCCCAGAATCCTCCGCACGGCGCCGTAAACCGGGCGGCGGTATCTTTCATACAGGCTCCGGAACGCGTCCTCTTCCCCCTCGAGGCTCCGTCTCACCAGCTGCTCGTCCGAAACTCCTTCCCCTCCGCACGCGCCCGGGTTTGCCACCTCCGGCGGCCGGGAGCGCTCCGGAAGAGACTCGGTCCATTCCTGCGTCATCATGTATCCTTTCCTGAATTCGGGTCCGCGGGCGGGACGCATTGCCCGGCATCTCCTGGTATCGCGGGCCGGGCACAAAATCCCCTTTCCGCGGGCCCCGCGGGCCGCGCAGCGCCGTTTCCGCCTGATCGGGATTCCGTGGGGTGAGGTGTCCGGGAAAATTCCCCAGACGCGAAGCGGGTCTCGCTATTCGTAAACGACGGCCGTTCCGTAGGCCAGGATCTCCGCAGCCGACGCCATCATCTCGGCGGTCCCGAAGCGGACGGCCACGATGCCGTTGGCGCCCAGTTTTTCCGCCTCCGCCGCCATACGGTCCAGGGCCTGTTCGCGCGCCTCGGCGATCATCTTGGTGTAGTCGGTGATCTCGCCGCCCACGATGCCGCGCAACCCCGCCATGAGATCCCGCCCGATGTGGCGCGCCCGGATCGTATTTCCCCGAACCAGCCCCAGGGTCATGATGATGCGCTTTCCGGGAATCTCGTCGCAGCTGACCATGATCATCGCTCCACCTCTCTCTCGTATCTCTCGTGTTTTCTCGCAAACAGCCGCTCGCGCACAATCGAGACCAGCAGGATGATCCCGCCGGACAGCGCCAGCGAGATCCCGATTTTCAGGATTCCGCTCACGCCGGGATCCGCGAAGAAGCCCGAAAGCGCCTCCCAGGCCGCGTAACCGAGCACGGCCATGAGCCCGACCGAAAGCAGGACCCACCCGAGCGCCCGTTCCGTCCGGCGGTAGATATCCTCCCAGTAGCGGTCCCAGCGGCTGTCCGGCAGGTCCTCCAGCCGCATCGTCTCCGTCACTTCGCGGATCTTCCGGAAGGCGCGCAACTCGGCCCCCCACCGCTCGTCCCCCCGGATCGCTTCGGCCATCGCCCTCTCCTCCTCCGGGGAGGCGATCCCGTCGACCATCTTCATCATCAACCGCTGGATTTCTTCATCCCTCATGCTCTCCCCCCAGAAGATCCCGGAGCCTCTTGCGCGCGTAGTACAGGCGCGACATCACGCTGCCCACGGCGATCCCGAGGATTCCGGCGATCTCCTCGTAGGTCTTGTCCTCGAAATGGCGGAGGACGATGATCTCCCGGTGGTCGGCCGACAGCCTTTCGATGGCGGCCCAGATCGCCTCCTTCGCCTCGCCCAGGACCATGGCGCCTTCGGGCGAATCGAGTGCCACGGTTCGGGACGCGTATGAGTGCCGGGTTTCCGCCGCATGCTGCCGGCGGACGGAGCGCTTCCGGATGTGGTTCCGGGCGAGGTTGCGGATGATGGCATGAAACCATGCATGAAACGGGGAATTCGCGTCGTAGCGCTGCCGGGCCCGATAGACGCGGATAAAGGCTTCCTGGGACAGGTCGTAGGCGTCATCGCGATTCCCCACGAGCCTGAGGGCCGCAAAATACGCCCTGCGCCTGTTCCGCTCGACGAGGTCCTTGAAGGCCGCCGCATCCCCGAGCTTGACCGCCATCATCAACTGGGTGTCGTCCAATCCTGCCATCTCCTTTTTATCCCCTATTACCGCCGGCGGAACCCTTTATTCAAAAAATCTCCCGGATCATGGCGCAACGGGGCGCGCCGAAGGTGACGGCAGAGAACTTGGCAGGATTCGCCGGCCCGGGAAGGGCAAATCATCCACGAACCGGGACGCCGGCACGGTGGGGGGGGTACCGGGCCGGCCCGGGCGGGAAAAGAGCCCCGCGGGGAGAACGTCTCCTCACAGGTTTTCGAAATGCGGATCGTCCGGCAGGACCTTCCGCGTTTCCGACCGCGACATCAGCAACGTGACCAGCACCGCCAGGAGAACGATGCCGAGCATGAGGATCACCACATTGCGCAGGAGCCGCGTGAAGGGCGCGACGATGCCCTCCACCGGGCTCGAAATGGCCAGCACCCAGCGCAGGTTCGGGGAAAGCTCCATGAAGCTGCGCGCGTTCATCCCTATGACGGAGCGCGGCTTCTCCCGGGTGATTACGAACCTCTGCCCGAATTCCCTCGCCTTGGCGATGTCGGCCATGTCCGGGTAGGGGCGGCGGTCATCGTAACTGTAGCCCGGGGACGAGATGACGCTCCCGTCCAGCCTCAGGAGGGCGGCGGCGCCCCCGAAGCCCGCCTGCACCGAGGCCACGATCGAATGAATCTCGTCGGCGGCCAGGACCACCTTGATGACGCCCGAGACCCCCCCCTTGGAATCGGTGAAGGGCTCCGCGATATCGAGGCACCAGACGCCCGCGCTTTCGTCAAAGTGCATGTCCCCGATATACACCCCCCCCTTCTGGCCGTCGGCGTAGGCCCCCTTCCACCAGGGGTCTCCGCTCTGCCCGTAATTGGTCGTCTTCCCCGAGGCGGCGACGGTCCTCCCCGCCAGGTCGGTGACGATGATTTCCCGGTACGCCGTGCGGACATTCATGTAGCGCCGCAGGAAATCGGCCGCAGGGTTGTCGAGAACCGCTTTCAACTCCGGAGCCTGGTAGTCCAGGTCCTTCCAGCGCGCCTCTATGGCGGAGGTTCTTCTGACGGCCCCGTTGACGTCGGACTGGAGCTCGCGGTTGCTCTGCTCCACCGCGCTGCGCAGCACCGGGGTTTCGGTAACAGCGGCGATCTCGACGATCTGGTTCCCCAGGAAGTTTTCCAGGTATTCGAAGGCCACATCGGCCTCCTCCGCCAGATGGCGGCCGTGAGCTTCGATCGAAGACGTGCGGTAACCGCTGACGAGCCACCACGTCCCCAGCAGAAAGGTGATGATGGCGATCAGCAGCAGGATCGACAGCATGCGGAAATCAAGGTTGAACTTCCAATCGGTCATGGTGGGTCGCATAGATTCCTCCTCCCGAAGAAAATCTTAAACATCCATGAGCCAACGAGGGTGCCGCCGATAGGAGGTGCCGGAAAAGGCGGATGCGCCTGCCTGCAGCGCCCCTGAGAATGCGAAGCCTTTGCCTATATCATACTCCCGGACCGGCCCGACATCCAGCAACGGCGGTTCAGGAAAATGCAGGGGGGGGTTGCCCCGGTCCGGGGGGAGTCTTATGAAAGGGGCGGAGGATATGTCATGCCGCTCTATGAATATGCGTGCCTCGACTGCGGGGCGGAATTCGAGAAACTGGTGCTCAAGGCCGGGGAGGAGGAAGAGATCCGATGCCCCCGATGCGGGAGCGGCAGGCTGGAAGACCGGGTTTCGAGCTTTGCCTCGGTTTCGGCCGGCGGCGCCCCGAATTGCGCCCCGAGCGGGGGTTGAAGCATCGGCAATTAGCCCCGGGCCGTGAGCCCGGTATCCTGAGCGGAACCTCCGTGTTCAGCCCCTGGCCGGGCGGGGGTCCGTCCAGTGAATCGTTCCGTAGGGCGTGTCCTCCAGGACGATGCTGCGCCCTTTCAGCTCCTCGCGGATGCGGTCCGCTTCCGCGTAATCCTTTCTTTCCCTCGCCTCCTCGCGCAGGGAGATCAGGGCCTCCACCTCGGGATCCGCCGCTTCGGCTTCCGCAGGGTTCAGGTCCACGAATCCCAGCACCGAGTTGATTTTCTCCAGCGCCGCGAGCGCCAGGTCGGCATCCCTGCGCGACAGGCTCCGGTCCGCCAGGAGAGGGTTCGCCCGCCGGATAAGGAGGAACAGGGCCCCCAGGGCCCTGGGGACGTTGAGATCGGCTTCCATGGCAGCCTCGAACGAGGCCGTCATCTCATCGACGGCGCCCCGGATGGAATCACCCGACCCTTTGCCGGAACAGATCCTGAGCCGGGCGACGAAGGTGTCGATCCGCCCGAGCGCCGCGCGGGCGGCCTCGAGGCCCCCCTCGGAATAGGCGAGCGGCTGGCGGTAGTGGGCCGACAGGAGAAGGTAGCGGACCTCCCGCGCGGAATACCCCGAGCGCATGAGGTCCTCGAGCGTCACCGCGTTGCCGGCCGACCGGGACATCTTCTTTCCCCCGGCCAGCACCAGGCCCGAGTGCACCCAGTAACGCGCCGGGCCCCTGCCGTGGAGCGCCTCGCACTGGGCGATCTCGTTCTCGTTGTGGGGGAAGAGGATGTCGCTGCCGCTGGTGTGGATATCGAACTCCTCGCCCAGGTAGCGCCGGCTCATGGCCGCGCACTGGACGTGCCAGCTGGGGCGGACGTTGCCCCAGTCGGTCTCGTAGAAGATGTCGTGCGCCATCTCGGCCAGGGTGGCCCGCTTGAACAGGGTGAAATCCCTGGGATTCTCCTTGTCGTATTCGTCCAGGTCCACGGTGGCGCCGACCCTGATCTTGGAAAAATCGAGCCCGCTCAGCGCGCCGTATTTCGGAAACCGGCTGATGTCGAAATAGACGCTGCGGAGCCGCTCGTAGGCGTACCCCGCGGCGACCAGCTCCCGCGCCAGTCCGACCATGTCGTCGACGTGCTCGGTGGTCCGGGGGTATTTCCACGCGTGCCTGACCCCCAGCCGGTCCAGGCACTCCATGAATTCCGCCGTGTGGCGGTCGGTCAGCTCGCGGAGGCCAATCCCCTGCCTGATCGATTCCCGGATCGTGTTGTCGTCGAGGTCGGTGATGTTCATCACGTGCCGGACCTCGAAGCCGCAATACTCCAGGACCCGCCGCAGCAGGTCGGCCACCATCACGCGGCGCAACACCCCAAGGGTGGGCGCGGCGTTCACCGTGGGCCCGCAGGAATAGATCGACACCTTCCCCGGTTCGAGCGGCTGGAACTGGCGCTGGGCGCGCGAGAGCGTGTCGTACAGCTCCAGCTTGGGCTCCCGGCGCGCGACGGGGACGGAGGAGTGGAAGAGGGAGGTGCTGAGATAGCGGTCTCCCCCGTCCGGGAGGATGACGACGATGACCCCGCGCTGGAGTTCCCTGGCCGTTTCGAGGGCCACGTGGCAGGCGGCCCCCGCGCTCATCCCCACGAACAGGCCCTCCTCCCGCGCCAGCCGCCGGGCGGCCGCGAAGGCGTCGTCGTCCTTGATGTTGACCTTGGCGTCGAGCAGCTTCCGGTCGAAGATCCCCGGCCGGTAGGCCTCCTTCATGTTCTTGAGGCCCTGGATCTTGTGTCCCAGGTAGGGCTCCACGCCGATGATGCGGACCGCGGGGTTGTACTCCCTGAGCCGCCGGCCCATTCCCATGAGGGTGCCCGAGGTCCCGATGGAGGCGACCAGGTGGGTGATGGTCCCCCCGGTCTGCTCCCAGACCTCCACCGCCGTGCCGTTATAGTGCGCCAGCGGGTTGGCCGGGTTGTTGTACTGGTCGGGAATGAAGTACCTGCCCGGCTCCCGGCGGTTCAGGCGATAGACGGCCTCGATGGCGCCGTCGGTGCCGAGCCGGGCCGGGGTCTTGAGGAATTCGGCTCCCAGGGCCGAGAGGATCTGGCAGCGCTCCTGGCTGACCCCCTCGCTCATCGCGAGGAGAACCTTGTACCCCTTCACCCCGCCCACCAGGGCGAGCCCGATCCCCGTGTTTCCGCTGGTGGCTTCCAGGATGGTCTTGTCGCGGCCCAGTTCGCCCGAAGCTTCCGCCGCCTCGATCATCGACCGGGCGATCCGGTCCTTGATGGAGCCCCCCGGGTTGGCGTTTTCGAGCTTGGCCCAGATTTCGACCTCCGGGTTGGGGCTGAGGCGCCGGAGCCGGACAAGCGGAGTGTTGCCTATGAGATCGAGTGCGCCGGAGCCGAATACGGGAGCTTTCATAATCCGGAAAGGCTATCACGGAAGGGACCCGGGCGTCCACTGCCGCCTGCCGGGGGGCGCGCGCCGCGCGGGCAGGGGGGATTGCGGCCCGCCCGCCGATAGGTTACGATCACACGTCGGGAGTGTGACCATGGGAGTCCCCATATCTCAAATGCTGGCCGTCGCCAAGTACATCGTCGGGCGCAAGATCTCCGGCGACGCGCGCTATCCGCTGGTCCTCATGCTGGAACCCCTCTTCCGCTGCAACCTCGCCTGCTCCGGGTGCGGAAAGATCCAGTATCCGCCCGACATCCTGCGGCGGCAGCTCTCCCCGGGGCAGTGCTTCGAGGCGGCCGAGGAGTGCGGCGCCCCCATGGTCAGCATCCCCGGGGGGGAGCCGCTGCTGCATCCGCAGATCGCCGAGATCGTGGAGGGGCTGATCGCCCGCGGGAAATTCGTCTACCTCTGCACGAACGCCCTCATCCTGAAGGAAAAACTGGCCGACTTCCGCCCCGACAGACGCTTCACCATCAACGTCCACCTCGACGGGCTGGAAGGGTTCCACGACCGGTCGGTGGGGCGCGCGGGGGTGCACCGCATCGCCGTGGAGGCGATCAGGGAGGCCGTGAGAAGGGGGTTCCGCGTCACCACCAACACCACCCTTTTCAACGACGCCGACCCGGAGAGCGTGCGCGCGTTCTTCGACGAGACGATGGCCCTCGGCGTCGAGGGGATGACGCTGTCGCCCGGCTACAGCTATGAAAAGGCGGCCGACCAGCAGCACTTTCTCGGGAAGGAAGAGACCCGGCGCCTGTTCGCCGGGGTGCTGCGCCGGCGCCGAAAGAGCTGGAAGTTCAACCAGAGCCCGCTCTTTCTCGAATTCCTGGCCGGGGCGAGAGACTACGACTGTACCCCCTGGGGAATGCCCGGCTACAGCCTGTTCGGCTGGCAGAAGCCCTGCTATCTGCTCGAGGACGGCTACTGCAGAACCTTCGCGCAGCTGCTCGAGAGCACCGACTGGGAAAAATACGGTCCGCGGTCGGGCAACCCGAAGTGCCGCAACTGCATGGTCCACAGCGGGTTCGAAGCCAGCGCCGTCAACGACACCTTTGGCTCCCCGTCGGGGATGCTCCGCACGATCCGCGCGATGCGGCGCTGAGCGGCCGGGCGCGGCTGAGGCTAAGGAAGCCGGATCAGGGTGATCGAGGAGGCCGCGCTCCGGGAGCGGTGGATCCGCTGGACCGCCTCCTGAAAATCGCTCTCGCCGGCGCCGTAGATATCGACGAAGCGCTGCGGGTTGACGTCGACGAGCGGGAACCAGCTGCTCTGCACCTGGACCATGACGCGGTGGCCCCGGCGGAAGGTATGATAGACGTCGGGCATCGAAAACTCGACCGGGGTGATCCTTCCCGGCACGAAGGGCTCCGGGCGGGAAAAGCTGTTCCGGTATTTCCCGCGGAAGGGCTCCCCCCGCAGCAGCTGCTGGTACCCCCCCATCGACCCGTCCCGCGCCCCGGCCCGGGCGGCCGGCCCCTCCTCCGGGTAGGCGTCGATCAGCTTGACGACGAAATCGGAATCGGTCCCGGTGGTGGAGACCTTGAGGCTCACGATCACCGGCCCGGCGACCGTGAGGTCCTCCTCGAGGGGGCCGGTGGCGTAGGTCAGCACATCCGCGCGCGCGGCGGCGAAACGCTGGTCCCCGACCATGTAGTCCCGCGCCATCCCGGCGGCCTTCCGGTCGATGTAGGGAACCGGGCGGCGCGGGTCGCTCGTGTACTGGTCGAAGGCGCCGGCCGCGTCTCCCCGGTCCGGTTCCCGCGCGAGACTCCCCCCCTCCCTCAGGTAGAAGCTGGTCGGCCGGCCCGAACGTGGCGGCCAGTGGGAGTGCGACCTCCACTCGTTCGCGCCCGTCAGGAAAAGGGAGGCCTCCGGGAGATCGAGCCCGCCCGACCCC
Source organism: Acidobacteriota bacterium (assembly GCA_012729555.1). Lineage (NCBI taxonomy): Bacteria > Pseudomonadati > Acidobacteriota > Acidobacteriota bacterium. The sequence goes on along the minus strand of JAAYCX010000030.1, from coordinate 13,769 downwards.
TTCAGGAAATGCCGGAAAAAGGGAAGCTCGATCTCGCGGCGATAGTGGACGGCGGTCTCCGCGCCGAAACGAACCGCCCCGAGCGCAGCCCCGTCCGACTGCGCCCACCCCCCGTGGTCCCAGGGCCCCATGACCAGGATGTTGTGCGCCGCGGGGCTCGAGGCTTCCACGGCCTGGTAGACGGCGAGCGTCCCGAAAAGGTCCTCCGCGTCGAACCACCCTCCCACGGTCATGACGGCCGGCCGGATGTTTTCGAGGTGCGGGCGGAGGGCGCGCGCCTTCCAGAAATCATCGTAATCCCCGTGGCGCATCAGCTCGTTCCAGAAGGGGACCCGGCCCTTGAAGACCTTCCGGTTCGCTTCCCGCAGCGGCCCCATTTCGAGGAAGAAGTCGTAGCTGTCGGGGACCGGCCAGGAGTAGGGCTTCGGCAGCTCCGTGGTGGGAGCCCGGCGGGGATACCCGTAGCCCGCGAGAAAACCGAAGGAGTGGGCCAGGAAGAAGGCCCCGTTGTGGTGGAAGTCGTCCCCCACGAACCAGTCCGCTATCGGCGCCTGGGGGGAGACGGCCCTGAGGGCGGGGTGCGCGTCGATCATCGCGGCGGCCGCGTAGAACCCCGGGTAGGAAATCCCCCACACCCCCACCCGGCCGTTGTTGTTCGGGATGTTGCGGACGAGCCAGTCGATCGTGTCCCAGGCGTCGGTGGACTCGTCGGTGCCGTTCCCCCGCCTCGCCGTCCCGAGCGGGCGCATGTGGACGAAGTCCCCTTCGGACATCATGCTCCCCCGCACGTCCTGGTAGGCGAAGATGAAGCCGTCCCGGGCCAGTTCGTCCGAAGGACCCAGGCTTTGCGGGTAGGCGTCGGCCCCGTAGGGGGCCACGCCGTAAGGCGTGCGCTGGAGCAGGATGGGGTAGGGGCGGGAGGCGTCCCGGGGGGCGTAGACGGCCGTGAACAGCCTGCGCCCGTCCCGCATCGGGATCCGCACCTCGCGCTTGTCGTAGCCCGGGGCGACCCCGCCCGGGGTCCACGCCGCGGACAGGCCGAGAAGAGCGGTCAGCAGGAGAAGCGGGATCGTCGCCCGGCGGATATTCATGGTCAGCGCAGCATCCCCCGCACGACGACGTCCACGGCCTCGTCCTCGCCCAGGCCCCGGGCCATCAGGGTCTCCACCTGCTTCTTGTCGACGCTGCCGATGGCGGCCTCGTGCGTCAGCTTCGCGCGGTCGTCGACGACCACCAGGCGCGGGACGGCGCTGGCGCGGGCATGGGCGCCCTTGAGGATCTCCACGCAATCGATGTGGCCCCGGGAAAAGGGGGCGTTGCCGACCACCTCCCCGATGACCTCGCTCTGGCAGCGGCCGGAGGACACGATGCGGCTCTTGGCCAGCCCGCGCGCGTTCTCCCCGTTGAGGTAAATCGATTCCCTGACAACGATGCGGTCGTCCATCTTCCCGTACGCCTTGGCGTAGAACTCGCACACGGCGTCGCGGCCGAGTTCCGCCTCGTACTCCGCCTTGAGGCGGCCGACCGTACCCCGGGTCAGCCGGAACTCGTTCTTCAAGACACCCCCTTCCTCCAGGAACACCTTCAACGCCGGGAGCACCTCCGCCCCGCCCCGGTCACCGTGGAAGTGCGTCTCCGAGTAGGTCATCTCGGCCCCCTTCCCTATCTGCATGCGGGCGTTCATGACATGCCTGACCCGCAGCGCATTCGGAAAGGTGCAGTGGGCCACGAACGCCGCCCGGGCGCCGTCGCCGATGCGATACTCCGAGACGATCTCCTGGACCCCCTCCTCAGGGACGACGCCGAAGCAGAGGTGCACGGGGCGTGCCACGACGGCCCCCGGGTCCACGGTGATTACGGCCCGGACGCCGTTCGGAAGGGCGGTCCCCTCGATGTGAACCCCCGGGATTTCGTTGCTGCCGATAACGGCGTTGCCGCTGACCGACAGGCTCGCGGAGCTCCCGTCGAAGAGCGATGCCGCATGCCCCCCGCTCGCCTCGTAGGCGGCGGCGAGCGCCTCCAGTTGTTCAGGCAGTCCCGTCGTCATTCCAATCCTCCCAGTTGCGGCGCGTTGACATGCAGGCATTCCTGGCAGTTGTTGCGGAAGAAGCGCGCGACCGCGACCGGGTCCCCCGTCTTCAGCACGGTCCCCCCGCACAGGGAGGAGGCCCGGTCGGCGATCTCGGCGACCTCTTCATGGTGCGTGATCAGCAACACCGTCGTCCCGTTGCGGGAAAAGGTCCGGATCACCTCCACGACGCAGTCGATGGAAAGGGCGTCGATCCCGGAATCGGGCTCGTCGAGAATGGCCAGTTTCGGGGCCATGGTCAGGAGCGAGGCCAGCTCGATCCTCTTGCGCTCCCCGCCGCTCAGGGTACCGTCGACGGCGCGCGCCAGGTAGCCGGCGGGGGCGAGCCCCACCTTCAGCAGGCACTCGGCGGGGTCCGGGGCGTCGCCCCGGGTGCCGCGCCGCCCGATGGCGAGGTATTCCCCGACGCTCAACCCCTCGAAGCGCGCCGGCTCCTGCCACGCCATGGTGATGCCGCGCTGCGCGCGCTCGGAAACCCCCAGCGCCGTGATGTCCTCCCCGTGAAAAAGGATCCGCCCCCCGATATCCCGGTAGCCGCCGAGCCCCAGGATCACCGACGCCAGGGTCGATTTTCCCGTGCCGTTGGCGCCCAGGATGCTGTGGATCTCGCCCGGGCGGGTTTCGAAATTCAGATCGTGAAGGATTCTCTTCCCGCCGAGTTCCAGCGAGACGTTCTCAAGCCGCAACATCCCGACCTCCGTTCACCCGGATGATTCAGGCGCCATCCGGGTCAAAGCCGAATCACCTTCGCCCCCCGCCCGAGCGCCAGCTCCGGCAGGTCCTCCCTGCACGTGAACACAATCAACTGGCGCCGTTCGGCCTCCTCGGCCAGGACCTCGAACGCCTCCCCCAGCCTCGGCCGGTCGTAGGCGGCGAACGGTTCGTCCAGGAGCCCCGGGCAGCGCTCCTTTTCCGCCGAGATCATGTCCAGCACCCCGAACCGCGTCGCGAAGTATATCTGGTCCTGGGTCCCGCGGCTCAGATGCTCCGCCAGGCGCAGTTCTCCCGTGTCCGACTCCCGCACCCAGATCTGGAAATCGGGGTCCACCTTGACCTCTTCGTAGCGGCCCCGGGAGAGGCGCAGGAAACGCTGCTCCACGGCCGCGTTCAGCTGCGGCGCCAGGACTTCCTGCTGCTGCCGCGAAAGGGCCTCGATCGTCTCGTGGGCGATCGCGAGCGCGCTCCGGTTCGTCTCCAGCTCGCGCAGCCTCCGGAGCGCGAGGGCCAGGTCCTCGTCGATGTCGGAAGCGGGCCGGATGCCGTGAAAGGCGTGCCGGACGCGCTCCACGGCGGCGGCGAGTTCCTCCCTCGCGGCGGCGAGCCGCGCGGCCGTCTCCGCCTCCTGCGCCGCCGCCTCCGCCATCGAGGGGAGGCAGGGCAGGTAGGGGGCCGGCGCGTTTCCCGCCGCCCTGGCGGCCTCCTCCGGCCCGGGGCTTTCGGGAAGCGCCGCGAGCTTCTCCTTCCACTCCTCCAGGCTGAGGCCTTCCGCCAGCCGCTGGAATTCCCGGGTCCGGGAGGCCTGCCGGTCGGTGAGTTCCCCGAGCCTCCTCCACCCGGCGCACTCCCGGCGGAACTCCTCCGCCGAGGCCACCCCCGCTTCGGAGAGGAGGAGGTCGACGCGGGCGCAGGTTTCAGCGTGCTCCCGCTCCAGGCTTTCCTGTTCCACCGTCAGGTCGCGCACCCTCCCGGCGCAGGCGCTGCAGTGAGCGTCCAGTTCGCGGAACCGGCGGAGGTTGGAGCGCGCGGCGTCCACCTGGAATTTCAGGCTTCCGGGGGAGCAGGGGAGCCCCACCCTGGCCAGGCTTTCCTTCAACAGACGATAGCGCTCCCCCGACTCCGACCCCAGGCGCTCCGCCTGGGCTTCCGCCTCGACCCGCCGCGCCTCGAGGTCGGAGAGCCGCTCCCGGTCCAGCTCGCACTGCCGGACCACGGCGAGAAAATCCTCGAGTTTCCGGAAACCGGACTCCGCCGTGGCGGCGTCCAGCGCCCTCCGCTTGTCGCTCCCCTTGTCCCTGAGGGACTCCAGCTCGGCCTCCAGCCCTCGGATCGACCGCTCGAGCCCGCGCGCGGCGCCGCCCCCCCTGCGCGCGAGGATGAAAAGCGCGGCCGAGACGGCGGCCAGCACGGCCCCGATTCCGGCGGCGTACGGGAGGGGGATCCGCCCGAACCCGTACACCAGCCCCCAGACCGACGGCGCAAGCGCCAGCACCAGCGTCGCCGCGGCCAGGATTCCCCTCCGCCGGGCCAGGCGCCCCGTTTCAGCGCGCCGCGCCTTCTCCTCCGAAATCGTTCCGGCCAGCAGAGCCCCCTCCCGCGCGGCCGTCTGCTCCTCCTCGGCCGCCTCGCGCGCCAGGCGCTGCCAGTCGGTCCCGTCCGCCACCGCCGGGCTCCGCCCGGCCAGGCGCTCTCTCATCGCCTGGGCCTCCCCCTCGAGGCGCGATCGGGTCTTCTCCGCCCCGTCCTTTTGAAGCGAAAGGCCGAGGTAGGAGACGAACCATTCCGTGATCCGGTCCGCCTCGTTGCCTGCGGCCAGCGCGGCGTAGGGGAGCAGCTCGCCCCGCGCCGACTCGGCGCGGGCGAGGGCCGCCTCCGCCGCGGCTTTAGCCGCGCGCGCCTCGTCGAGGTGTCGGGCGCCCCTTTCCCCCGCCCCCGTCAGCCGGTCGAGCTCCTCCAGCCGCTCCGCCGGGAAATCGGCCCGCGCCCCGAGCCCCTCCAGCTCCGACCGGACCTCCCGGAGGTCCCGGTCGATCTCCTCGAGCGAGCGGACCCTGACGACCGTTTCTCTCCTCCGGGCGGAAAGGACCGCGGCCGAAGCCCGGGCGAGTTCCCGCTCGAGGTCCCGGATCTCCCCCGAAACCCGGTTCCGCTCCTCGAGCCAGCCCTCGAATTGGGTCCGGCGCTCCAGCGCCCCCCGCTTCTCGGCCTCGAGCGCGGCGACGAGGTCCAGCGCCTGCCGATACGGCTTCGTCGGCGCCCTTTCCGACCCGAGGAGATCGAGAGCGTCCTGGATCCGGGCGAGGCTTCCGCGGATGGAGAGGTCTTCGTCCCCCGACTGGGCCAGGTTCGCGATCCGGTCGCGGATGGCCTCGCAGCCGCCGATCCCCGAGACCTGGTTTTCCCGGATGACGGCCACCGATTCGAACAGCCCCTTGGGGATGCCCAGGTGTGTCTGGGCGAACAGCACCTCCCCGTTGCGCTGCTGGTCGTACCGCCGGGTGATCTCCTCCCCGCTCCCGGCGCGGATTTCGATCCGGGTCTCCTCCCTCCCGAAGGCGCGGCGGATCTCCACCTCCCCGCCCTCCCCGAGCCGTACCCAGAGCCTCCCGCCGTATTCGGCCCCCCGCCAGGGCCGGTACGCGTCGACCCACGGATCGAGCCGGCGCTGAACCCTCAGGTCGGCCCGCAGCTGCCCGTACAGGAGCCCGACGAGAAAGCGCTGCAGGGTGGATTTGCCCCCCTCGTTGGGTGCGACAACGATATTGAGCCCGCCGTCAAAGGTGAAGCGGCGGTCGGTAAACTTCCCGAATCCGAGAATGTGGCAGCGCAGGAGGATCACCGGAGCCTCACCTCCCGTCCGCCGAGGGCTTCGACTCCGTAGAGGCGGGCGCGTTCGAGCGCCTCCCTCTCCCCCGCGCCGGCGGAGGCGATGCGCTCGTTCATCAGGCGCACGAAGCGGCCGCGCAGGGTCTTTTCCCCGGCGACCTGGTCGAAATCGATGGCCGGGTGCGTGGCATCGTCCCACTGCACGAGGAGGCATTCCCCCGCTAGCCTCTCCCCGAGTTCCTGCAGGGACAGGTCCAGCCTGGGATCGAGGGCGCCCACGAGCCGGACCCGGAGCAGGCTCTCGGCACCGTACCCCGCGCCGCGGTGCCGCGTGACGGCATCCAGGACCTGCTCCCTGGTGGAGAACTCATCGCAGGCGATTTCAAGGGTGTTCCAGTCGAACCGGCTCGAGACGCGGCCCTCGACCCGGACGCCGCCGCCATCGATCTCACCGAACAGGTAGCCGCGGGGACCCGCCTCGTCCCACCCCCGCCCCTCGGGGATCCCCGAGTACCAGATCAGGGCACCGTCCCCCGGGTTCTCCACGCGGCGCTGCTCGTGGTAGTGCCCCAGGGCGCAATACTGAACGTTCTTGCCGGCGATCTCCGCGGCGGTGAAGGGAGCGTGTTTCGATTTGCCCGCCGGGACGCCCCCCAGGTCCGATGCGTGCGCCATCACGATGTTGACGCGGTCCCCCGGCAGGGAGGGGAGTTTCAGGAAGGGGCGCGTCTCCAGGTAGTTGTGCCGGAACCCGAACCCCGTCACCCTCACCCCCAGCTCCGGCAGGTCCACCGACCGCCATTCCTCCTCGTCGAAGATATGGACGTTTCCGGGCCAGGAGTCCTCCCGGTAGGGGGAGCCCTTCGCGAAAGGGTCGTGGTTGCCGGGGGCGATGAAGATGCGGACGCCCGCTGCCTTTTCGAACTGCTGTTTCAGGAATTCGCAGGTGTCCGGCGTGACCCGGTCCGATTCGAACAGGTCGCCGGCGATGAGGACGAGTCCGGCTTCGCCGAGAGTCGCGTCCTCGAGGATCCGCCGGAGGGCCGCGCGGATAGCCTCCCGTTTCCGGTCCCCCAGGCGCGAAGGGATTTCGGAGCCTGAAAAACTGGTATCCAGATGGATGTCGGACGTGTGGATAAAGCGAACAGGTTTCATACACTCCCGCCGGCGGTCTCACTCCTCCCGGTCATGGAACATGCGGGATGGCGCTCCCGCGACCTCCCCGGACGGGCCCTAGCGGAGATGGTAGAATTCCCAGCTTTCGATCTGCCCGTCCCGGTTCCGGTCGAGGCGTTCAAAGGCTTCCCCCGCGTCCAGCCACTCCGACCGGTCGATCAGGCGGTTGGCGTTGAAGTCGAGGTCCTCGAACACGCGGTTCCACCAGAAGGCTTTCCGGGACAGGAATTCCCGCCGGCTCAGGACCCCGTCACGGTCGGTATCCAGGTAGTGAAAACTCTGGTTCCGGCCGGGCCACTCCATGCGCTCCAGCGTGCCGCTCCGGTTCCCGTCGAGCCGGTCGAAGGCTTCCTCGCGTGCCGCGGCCGGTTCTTCCGCGCCCGGCCCGTCCCCGCCCCCGTCCGCTGCGGTCCCGTCCGCGGCAAGCGTCTCCCGGGCCTCATCCCCGGAATACAGTTCCGATCCCTGAAACAGGAACATCACCGCCAGCAGGGCGAACCCCAAACCTCCGAAACCGCGGTATGTCATGGCCTTTTGCCTCCGAACAGGATTCCATTTTCCAGGGGTGCGCCGGGGCGCGTCCCACGCCCGTTCAGTGTACCAAAAAATCGGTTTCAAGGCTTGGTTGCATTTGCTCCTGGTGTAATATGGGAGCGCGACCGGCGCATCCGGCGGATCGGGGGGCAGCGTGCAGCATACAGTCGGTTCCGGCGGAAAGGGCCCGTCGGAAGGCCAGGCGCTCCTGGACCTTCTCGGGAAAGTCCGGCAGGGAGACCGGGGGGCGATGGCGGAACTCTACGACCGGACCAGCCCCCTCGTTTTCGGGCTTGCCTTGGGAATAACGGGGGACCGGGCCCGGGCCGAGGAAGCCTTGCTCGACACCTACACCCACGTCTGGAAAAACGCCGCGGCCTGCGATCCCGCCGTGCCCCCCCTCGACTGGCTGGTCGCGACGGCGCGCGACCGGGCGCTCCTCGGGCGGCGCCGCGCGAAACCGTCCGCGGGCGCTTCCTGGCTTCGGCCGGGCGCGCCGCGGCGGGAACCGGGGGGGGAAACGGGTGCGACGGCGGCTCCCGGGGAGCAGGAACGCGCCCGCGCCGCCGTGGCGGACCTCCCCGATGCCCAGCGCGAAATCCTGGTCCGGGCCTACGGCGGGACGCCGAGTTGCGACGAAATCGCCGCCCGGACCGGCAAACCGGCGGGGGCGGTCAAAACCCTTGTCCGGCTCGGCATGAACCGGCTGGCCGAAGCCGCCGAGGAGGATGAGGTTGAAGCACGATCGCGCGACTGAAGAGATACGCGAACTGGCGGCGCTCCATGCCCTCGGCGCCCTGACCCAGCAGGAGGCCCGCGGGTTCGAAATCCATCTTGCGGAAGGGTGCGGCGTCTGCAGGGCGCAGCAGCGCAGGTTCGCGCGGGCCGCGGCCACCCTGGGGCTGGCGTCCGAGGAACGTCGCGCCCCGGAATACCTCCGGGACATTCTCCTCGAGCGCATCGAACGGGAACCCCAGGCGCCCGGCCCCGGAGCGCCGCAATCGCCGGGACCGGGGGAGGAATCCGGGAGGATCCTCGAGATCCCGTCGGCCGATCCCGCCCCCCGTCACAGCGGCCGCTTCCTCCCCTGGCTGCTTGCGGCCGTGTGCGCCGCCCTGGCGCTCGGCGGGGCCTTCGCCTGGAAATCGGCCCGCACGGATGCCGGCCGGCTGCGGGCGGAGCTCGCGGCGGCCAGGGAGGGAGCGGGCCGGACGGGCGATGAGCTCCGCGCCCTGCAGTCGAAGTCGGCCGACCTCGAAACCATCCTCGGGATGGCGCGCAGGCAGGGGGTGCAGAGCGCGCGCCTGGTGGGCCAGCCCGCGACCCCGGCCAATTCGGGCATGCTTCTCTGGGACGCCGGGCGCCGCCGGTGCCTCGTCGTCGCCTCCTTCCTCCCCGCTCCCCGGGGACAGGTCTACCAGCTCTGGTTTTCGACCCCCGAGGCCAGGGTCCCGGTCGACGTGCTCGAGGCGGACGCCGAGGGGCGCATCTTCGCCCGGCTCTCGACTCCTGAAGGGCTCGAGCGCGCCCTGTCGGCCGTCGTCACCCTGGAACCGGCCCCGGGGTCGGTCTCGCCCGAGGGCCCCTTCTGCGCCACGGGAACCTTCCGCTGACGTTCCCGGGACGCAGCCTCCGGTCCATTCTCTCTTTGAAATACGGGCCAAAGGCGGATATCCTCTTTCGTTTGACGGAGGTGAATCCAAATGCCGGTTTACGAACCTCATGAGATAGAGGCCCGATGGCAGCGGTACTGGGAGGAAAACAGGACCTTCCGGGCGGCCGACGACGGCTCCAGGCCGAAGCTGTACGTGCTCGACATGTTCCCCTACCCTTCCGGGGAAGGGCTCCACGTGGGGCACCCCGAGGGCTACAGCGCCACCGACATGTATTGCCGCTACAAGCGCATGCGGGGCTACAACGTGCTGCACCCGATGGGATACGACGCCTTCGGCCTCCCCGCCGAGCAGTACGCCATCGAGACGGGGACGCATCCGGCAGTCACCACCGACAAGAACATCGCCAATATCCGCCGGCAGATCAAGCAGCTCGGCTTCAGCTACGACTGGGACCGTGAACTGAGTACGACCGACCCCGGATACGTGCGCTGGACCCAGTGGATCTTCCTCCTGCTCTTCGATACCTGGTTCGATCCCGATCGGGAGTGGACCGACCCCGCCGGCCGCCGCCGGCGCGGCCGGGGGCGCCCCATCGAGGAGCTGCCGATCCCGGAACCGGTGGCGGCGCAGGGGGAAGAGGCGGTTCGCCGGTACCGGGACTCCTTCCGGCTGGCTTACCAGGCCGAATCCCCCGTGAACTGGTGCGCCGCGCTCGGCACGGTGCTCGCGGACGAGGAGGTCATCAACGGGAGGTCCGAACGGGGGAACCATCCCGTGGAGCGCGTGCTGCTGCGCCAGTGGATGCTGCGCATCACCGCGTACGCGGACCGGCTGGTGGAGGACCTGGAGACGCTCGAATGGCCCGCCGCCATCAAGGAGATGCAGAAGAACTGGGTGGGGCGCAGCGAAGGGGCGGAGGTCGACTTCCACCTCGGCGCGGAGGAGGATTTCGACCGCTGGCGGGAGGCCCGGGCCCAGTCGGGATTTCCGGGGGAACCGGAGCCGGACACCATCCGCGTCTACACGACGCGGCCCGACACCCTCTTCGGGGCCACCTACATGGTCCTGGCCCCGGAACACCCGCTGGTCGACCGGGTGACGGTCGACGGGCGGCGCGGGGAGATAGAGGAGTACCGCGCCAGGACGGCGGCGACCAGCGAGGAGGACCGCGTTGCGGGACGCGGCGAGAAAACCGGCGTCTTCACCGGCGGCTACGCCACCAACCCCGTCAACCGTGAGCGCATCCCGGTGTGGATCGCCGATTACGTCCTCTCCAGCTACGGGACCGGAGCCATCATGGCGGTGCCGGCCCACGACCAGCGCGATCTCGAATTCGCCCGGAAGTTCGCGCTCCCCGTCCGCGCCGTGGTGGCGCCCCCGGCGGAGTGGCTGAAGCTCATGGAGGCCAGGGGGGAGACCGGCGCCCTGAACGGCGGAACCTACCGGGAAAGGGTGGGGGATCTGCCCGAGGCCTACGCGGGCGACGGCCCCGGCATGCAGTCGGCCAACGCCGAAATCTCGCTCGACGGGGTTCCCACGGCCAAGGCGAAGCCGGCCATCACCGCCTGGCTGACGCGGGGGGGCCTCGGGCGCGCCGCGGTGAAGACCCGGCTGCGCGACTGGCTCTTCAGCCGGCAGCGCTACTGGGGGGAACCGATCCCCGTCCTCCACGAACTGGACGCCGATGGGAGGCCCAACGGCCTCACCCGGGCGGTCGCGCCCGGTGAACTCCCGGTCCTGCTCCCCGAAATGGAGGACTTCAAACCCACCGGCAAGCCCGGAGGCCCCCTGGAGAAGGCGGTCGGGTGGATGCGGGTGACGCGCGACGGCAGGGAGTACCTGCGCGAGACCAACACCATGCCGCAATGGGCCGGCTCCTGCTGGTACTACCTCCGCTTCTGCGATCCCAAAAACAGCGAACGGGCCTGGGACCCCGAACGCGAGCGCTACTGGATGCCGGTGGACCTGTACGTGGGGGGGGCGGAACACGCCGTCCTGCACCTGCTCTATTCGCGCTTCTGGCACAAGGTGCTGTTCGACCGCGGGCATGTCTCCACCATGGAGCCGTTCCGGAGGCTGGTCAACCAGGGCATGATCCTTTCGGTGACCTACCGCAACTCCGCGGGGAGGATCGTGCCCTACCGCCAGATCCGGTTCGAGGAGGGGAAGGCGTTCCACGCCGAGACCGGGGAGGCACTCGCCGGAGAGACCGAGAAGATGTCCAAGTCGCGCGGCAACGTCATCCCCGTGGACGTGCCGATCGGGAAGTACGGGAGCGACACCACCCGCCTTTACGAGATGTTCATGGGACCGCTCGAATCGACCAAGCCCTGGAGCATGCAGGGGGTGGAGGGGATCAGCCGCTTTCTCAACCGCTCCTGGCGCATGATGATCGACGAGGACGCCGAGGCGGTGCGGCCGAACGAAAGCGTGCGCCCCGGCGCCGCACCGGCCGAAGAGCAGCTGCGCATGCTGCACAAGACGATCCGGGCCGTGACGCAGGACATGGAAAGCCTCAGCTTCAACACCGCCATCAGCCGGCTGATGGAGTTCGTCAACTTTTTCACGGGCCAGAAAACCCGGCCGCTGGAGTGCATGGAAAGCTACGTGCTCATGCTCGCACCCATGGCCCCCCACGTCGCCGAGGAACTGTGGCGGGCGCTGGGACACGAGGACTCGCTGGCCTGCGCCCCCTGGCCCTCCTTCGATCCGAAGTATACCGAGGAGAGCGTCCTGGACATGCCCGTGCAGATCAACGGGAAGGTCCGCGGGAGGATTTCGGTCGACGCCGGGGCGAGCCGCGAGCAGGTGCAGGAGGCCGCGCTCGCCGATCCCAGGATCCGGAAACACCTCGAGGGGGCGACGGTCCGCAAGGTGATCGCCATCCCCGGAAAACTCGTCAACATCGTGGCCGGCTGAAGGCGGAGGGACCTGTATGCACTTGCGCTATCCGATGATCGTACCGCTGGCGGTCGCCCTTATGGTTGCAGGATGCGCCGAGAAACCGCCGGCGCCCGGGCAGGCGTCCCCGGGGGAGTTGAGGATCGAATCGGCCCACCCGTCCGATGTCGCGCAGCCCCCGGGCGCCGGCCGCACGCTGCGGTTTTCGGCCCCGGAGGGGTGGGAGGCCGAGGCCCCCTCCTCGCCGAATCGCCAGGCCCAGTATTCCCTGGCGCGGGTCCCCGGCGACCCCGAGGACGCCGAAGCCGTGGTCTATCACTTCGAGGGGGGAGGGGGCACGCCCGGGGCGAACGTGCAGCGCTGGATCGGTCAGTTCCGGAAACCGGACGGCTCCCCGGCGGAGGACACGGCGAAGATCGCGAACCGCACCATCAACGGCATCAGCGTCACGGTGGTGGACGTCAGCGGATCCTACACCGGCTCCATGATGGCCATGCAGGGCTCGGACGGCCCCAAACCCGGGTTCCGTCTGCTGGGGGCCATCGCCGAAACGGACGACGGCCTCTGGTTCGTCAAACTGACCGGTCCCGCCGGGACGGTCGCGAAGTGGCAGCCGAGCTTCGAGGCCTTTCTGGATTCGTTCGAAACGGCCCCCTGACCCTCAGGGGAAGATTTCCACGGTGACGGGAACCGAGGCCCGGAGCACGGCCGCGATCGCTTCGAGATCGCGCGGACCGAGCGGGGAGACGGCCCTGTCCGCCGGGCTCCGGGCGACGGTATAGAGGTGGACGGCGCGGATCCGCCCCCCTCCCGCGACGATGTCCCCGATCCGCCCGCACCAGGCCTCGATCTCCCCGGGAGGGGGCCCGGCGCTCCCCAGCCGCATCCAGAGCGACTGGATCACGAGCGGCCGGTCCCGGGCGGCGCCGAGGATGTTTTCGAGAACGCGCCCCAGCGGCGCGCGCGCCCGGTTCACCCGCCGGAACCAGGCTTCGAAACCCGCATCGAGCTTGGCCCATACCTCGCCGCCATGGGCGTAGAGTGCGGCGAGCGCCGCGCCGACGTCCGGCCGGTCGAGCCGCCCGGCGTTGGTCAGCAGCACGAGCCGGGCGGCGTCGAGCCCGAAGCGCGTGCGCGCGGCGGCCGCGATGCGCACCGCCTCCGCGAGCCGGGGGTGCAGGGTCGGCTCCCCGTCCCCCGAAAAGGCCAGGTCCCGAACCCCCCGTTCGGCCGCGTCGAGGAGGGAGAAGGGGGGATCGGCGTAGAGCGACCCGTCCCGCTCCGCCCGCAGGATGCCGTCCAGCTCCCGCTCGAGCAGCGCGAAATCGACCCCGGGCGGGCGGGAGCCCCGGCGGTCCACCTGGCAATACACGCAATCGAAGTCGCACTCCCGGCCGGGGTTGAGGTTGATCCCGATCGAGAGGCCGCGGCTTCTCCGGGAGACGACACCGTAGACATACCGGTTGTCCCGCCAGCGCCGCTCGTGGCTCCGGTGCGCCTCCGCCAATCTTCGGGAGGTTGTTTCTGAATGCGCCATAAATCCCGCCTCGTCCCCCGGGCCGCGATCACCCACCCGTACCCTGCATGATACCACGCGGCCCGGCCGACCCGTGATTTCCCGCGATTTCCCCGTTGACACAAAAGAATCCGCCTTGATACGCTATCAGACGGCTTTCCCCGATGTCGGGGGGAGCGGTCGACGGGGTCAGACATGGGAGCATCCGGCCGGAATTATAGCCATCCGAGCAGTCTCAGCTTTGATACTTCGCAAAATACTTCTCTGCCCGTCATTGTAGGAATCGTACCCATTATCGGCAACGTCCTTACCGGAGTCTTACGGTTCGGATGATGGCACCCAAACTGGGCTTCCAGGGCCGTCATCCGAACCGGGATGACGGCCCTTTTTGTTT
>JAAYCX010000029.1 GCA_012729555.1 Acidobacteriota bacterium | reverse complement strand
GGAGCATGTGGCAGGACAAGGGATTCTAACGGGAACAGGAGCCGGACATGCCGTATCAAGTGACCGAAAAATGCCTCAAGTGCGGCTATTGCGTCGAGCGCTGCCCCGAGGGCGCGATCATCGCGGACGAAAAGATCGAATTCGAGAGATGGACCCTGCAGCCCGTGCACATCGACGCCGGCCTATGCACCGACTGCGGCACCTGCGTCTCGGAAGAGTGGTGGTGTCCGGCCCAGGCCATCGTCCCGGCCTGAAAAAACGGGGACGGCCCGATGCCCCCCCCGTTTGTGACGCGCCGGCGGCTATTGCAGGGTGAGGACGAAGCCGCCGTTGGGTTGGAGGATCAGGTCGTACTTCTCTCCGGGTTGAAGCTCGACATCCTGTTTCCGGAAGAGTTCGCCGTCGCCGTCGGTGATGAGCGTGCCCTTGGCGGCCTTCAGTTCCGCGAGGTCGAGCGTAAGCGCACGCCCGGCGTCTTCCCCGTTGATGCCGGCTACGAACCACTTGCCCGCTTTTTGCCGCGCCATCACGGCATATTTGCCGGGATAGCCATCCAGGAATCTGCTGTCGTCCCAGGTCGACGGGACCTTCTTCATGAAATCCTTCACATAATCGGGCATCCTGGCCATGCCGGCGGGAACCTCGGGGTAGTGCTGGATGCCGGAGGTGAAGATGACCGACAGCGCCAGTTCAAACGCGGAGGTGGTTTTCCGCCGGATGCCGTCGCTGACGCGGTCGAGGCAGACGGGGGTGTAGTCCATCGGGTCGAAGACATTGCGGGTGAAGGGGAGCATGGCGGCGTGGGCGGGCGCGTGGTCGGCGTTTTCCTGGCCGAAGGTGACGTATTCGAAGCCCTTGACCGCCTCCATGGTCATGAGGTGGGGGTAGGTCCGCTGCCAGCCGCGCGGGAGCGTGGCGCCGTGAAAGTTCATCAGGAAGCCGTAGGGGGCGGCGTCCTCGAGGATGTCCAGATAGTAGTCGATCATGGACTGGCCGTCGCCGCCGAAAAAGTCGATCTTCAGCCCTTTGACCCCCATGGATTGGAGTCTGTCGAACTCGGCGACGCGGCTTTCGTGGGTGAGCATCCTGTCGCGGGGAGTCTGGGGAGTGGTGTTCCAGTCGCCGGCGGAGTTATACCAGACCAGCACGCCGACATTCCTGGTCGCGGCATAGCCGCAGAGCTCCCTGATCCTGTCATAGCCGATCTGCCTGTCCCACAGCGCGTCGATCAGGCAATACTCCCAGCCCATGTCGGCGGCGTAGTCGATGAACTGTTTCTGGACGTCGTAGGTCGTCCGGCTGTCGCCCAGCAGCGGCCAGCTCCACGACGCCCGGCCGGGGAGGATGCCCGTCAGGGGCGACCGGGCCTTGTCGGCCAGGTCGGTCCCCAGGGTCGATTCGGCGATGGTCTTGAGCGAACCCAGGACGATGACGCGCCATGGGCTGGTCCAGGGCAATGGCGATTGCGGCAACGACGGGCCGTCCCCCCTGACTTCGCGCTTGTCGGCCAGCTCGATGAAATATTCCCCGCCGGGCGATTCGTGCGCCAGTTTGCTCCCGCAGTAGCCCCGGCCCAGTCCCGTTTCGCTGATCAGCAGCCACCGGTCCCCCTCGCGAAACAGGGCCGGGAAGACCCAGCCCGCCTTCAGGGTCGACTGCGTGCCGACGGGGATGTCCCCGAGGTAAAACTCCTCGTACGCGGGATTGGATCTCTCCCAGCCGGACCCGCTCTCCTGCATCGGCTGAAGAAACGCGCTCGTTCCATCGGGCATCTTGAAGGAGGTCGCCTCCCTGATGATTTGCTTTGCCTCCCCGGAGGTTCCGGGGAAATGATAGCGGAACGCCACGCCGTCGTTGGAGACCTGGAAGAGGATGTCCATTCGTTCGCCGTCGGGCAGTTTCAGATGGTGCACCGTTTGGTTTGCGACATAGGTGTTGCGGCGGCGCTTGGCGGTGAGAATTTCATATTCGTCCCGGATCGGCCTGTTATCGATCCGCTCCCGCCCCGCATCGCGAACCATGGCCAGATTCCGCGTGAAATCGGCGTCCCGGCGCACGATGCCGAGGCGCGATTCCCGGATAGCCTGCCGCCCGTCAAGCCTTATGTCATAGACCGGCGTGCCGCCGGCCGCGATCCTGAAACGGACCTCGATCTTTCCATCCGGGCTTTTCATGGGACGTTCCCGGGCGCAGGCAGCCAGGCCCAGCATCGACGCCAAGCCGATCATCGTGAAAAACTTCATGGGCCTCATCCTCATCGCGGTCCGCGGGGTTCCCATCCATCCTGTTGACTATGGCGGCATTTTAGCCGAAGATCGGGGCGATCGACACAAACTTCTGACGCCCGACAGGTAATGTGGTCAATGGCTGCCCTGCATCGACGAACGGCGGGAAACCGGGGAATGTCAAAACCCTCCTGCATCTGTTCCGGTCGAGCGCTCCCCGGAATTCCGCTGGTCGCCATGGCCGTGCTGACGCTGGCGGGGGTATGGGCCGCCTGCACTCACTCCCCCCATCCTGCAGGGAGCGTTTTCAGGGACTGCCCGGCCTGTCCGGAGATGGTGATCGTCCCGCCCGGCGCGTTTGTCATGGGTTCGCCCGCGACGGAGAAAGGGCGGGAAGCGGACGAAGGGCAACATGCCGTTACGATCGGACATTCGTTTGCGGTAAGCAAGGGGCCCGTTACATGGGACCAGTGGGAGGAATGCGTCCGCAGCCGCGCCTGCGACGGCGCCTCCGTCGAAGCCGCGCTCCGGCTGGATCGCGATGGCACTCCCACCGGGAATCTTGCGGATCCTCCCCGCGGCCATCACCCGGTTACCGGCGTCAGTTGGCTGGACGCCCGGGACCACATCCGCTGGCTCAATGACAGGACGGGCGAAGGGACCTATCGACTATTGTCGGAATCGGAATTCGAGTACGCGGCGCGGGCGGGCTCCACGACCGTTTACGGGTGGGGGGACCAGCCCAGCCACGAGCATGCCAATTACGGGGAGGATGCCGCCGGGGAGATGGGAGGGAAAGCCGAAGGGCGCGACCGATGGGAGAATTCCACCTCCCCCGTCTGTTCCTTCCCGGCGAATCCTTTCGGCCTCTGCGACATGTACGGCAACGTCTATCAATGGGTGGAGGATTGCTACGAACCCGACGGCGCCCGGCTGCCCGCCGATGGTTCCGCCGTGGAAAACGGCGATTGCTCCGTGCGCGGGTTCCGATCCAATTCATTCGAGAGCACCGAGGTGACTCTGCGCTCCGCGAACCGGGCCTACGTGTATGCGCCCGATACCCGCGGCCGCGGCTATCTCGGCTTCCGCGTCGCCAAGACGCTCAGGTAATCGGGCCTTTTCTCTCTCTCTGCGGTAGAAACGGCTGGTATTGGAAAAGAAACAACCCGGAATCAGGCGCGTCGCGGGCAATGTAAACACAGGAGGGTTCATCCTCATGAAAAAGATGGAAAAAGCCAGTACAACAAGAAGGGGCTTCGTAACCAAGGTCGCCGCGGGGGGGGCGGCGGCCGCAATGGCGGGCGCCTTGTCCGCCGGCTGCTCCAGATCGGGAAAGGACACCTTGTCGCTCGAGTCCAGGATCGAGGCGCTCGAAAAGCGGCTGCAGGGGGTCGAGGACATCCAGGCAATCAACCGGCTGCAATACGCCTACAACTATTACGTGGAACACATGATGAAGGAGGAGATCATCGATTGCTTCTCCGACAGCCCCGATGTTCTCCTGGATTGGCTCGAGGGCAAATGGAAAGGGAAAGCGGGAGTACGGAAATATTTCGATGTCAGCCAGGTCCCGCCGGTCGGATTCCAGCATCAGCTCATACCGTCTGCTGGACTGATCACGGTGGATCCGGATGGGAACACGGCCAGCGGAAGGTGGTACGCCTTTGGCGGCGTCATGATGCCGATGCCGGCCGGGGAGGGGGAGAAGCAGAAATTCAGCCGGTCGTTCATAAACGGCATTTATGAAATCCGGTATGTCCGCGAGGACGGCATCTGGAAAATCCTGGCCATCAACTGGGTCATACCCTACGGGGTCCGAATCGATGACGGCTGGATTCTGCCGGAGGATATCGCCGGACCCATGCTGGCGGGAGATCCGGGAGATCCCGGCGCGAGGGTATCACCGGATATCGAGATGGATAAAAACGACCTCCGCTATGTCACGGGGTATATCCTGCCCTACCACTTCAGGCATCCGGTGACCGGGAAGCCGAGCGGCGAATCGAAGCGCAACGCGCGGCTGAAACCGATCAAGGCCTGAGCCGGTCGGGGACTGGAGCCGGCAGGCGGCAGGAGCCCGGTCACCTTCGCCCGTTTTGCGGTCCACCGCGAAATCGGTCGATATTCGAGGCTACTTCCCCGATTTCCTGGGGTGTCGGTTGAAGAATTCGAACACATCGGGCATGGAACCGGCGATGATGCTCCCGTGGTCGAGGCCCGGCAGTTCCTTCCACTCGACGTCGAGGCCGGCGGCTTTGAGTTGTTCGGCCGTGGTTCGCCCCATGGCGCCCAGCTTGTCCTCGCTGCCGGCGGTAAAATAGAGCGGGGTGTCTTTCAACTTCCCCCTGGGATCGGGGGAGCCGAAGCCGGCGATACAGGCAACGGCCGCCCAGACCGGGGCATATTTTTCGCCGAGATACAGCGCACCGGCGCCTCCCATCGAGTGGCCCATCAGGAAGATGCGGTCGTCGTCGATGTCGAATTCCTTGCGCACCAGTTCCAGAACTCTCATGGTGTCGATTTCGCTGAGTTCCGAGACTCTGGCCGGGTCGGTCTCCCTGGTTCCGCCGATGGCCGGGCCCTGAGCTCCGGGCATTACCTTGGGAGGGGCGGCGCGCGCAGGCCCGGGAGCCGGGGCCGCGTCCCTGCTCCCACCGAACAGGTTGGTATTGCCGAAGGGGGCGGTAGGGCTGTACCCCATCACGCCAACGAGGATGTAGCCGTTCTTTTCCGCCTCCTCGACGCAACCGGAGCGCATGAAGGTGCCGTAGTTACCGCTGTATCCATGCAGGGCCAGGACCAGGGGGGCCTTCCGGCCCTTGGCGATTTTCGAGGAGACAAACACCGCGTACGGCATGTTTTCCCCGGTTTCCTTGAAGCCGTATTCGCGGATTTCCACGCGATCGTCGACCGGGTCGTGCCCGGCGCGCCGGGTCTGTCCCGCGGATTGGCCCACCGGCGGGCCGGTCACCCTGGATACCCCGGGGGGGAGCGGCCGGGTTGCCGGGGCCGCCGCGTTCTGCGCCCAGGCCATGATCGTCAAGGATACGGAGATTGCTGCATACGACAATACCCTGCTTGCTTTTGACATGATACGTCTCCCTATCCCGCCGCCCCGGGCGGGATCCTTCCATCCTTCGTTGCGCGCACCTTCACCGCCCTCAGGTCCCCGGTGGGACATACCGCCTCGCAGGCACCGCAGCCATTGCATTTTGCAGGATCGACGGCCGGAAAGGATTCATAGGTTTCTTCATACCACTGGACCTGGATCGCCTCATAAGGACAGGAATCCACGCAGGCATGGCACTCGCTGACGCCCCACAAACACAGGGCCGGGTCCACGCCGGCCTTTCCTATGACATGCCTGTTCTTCTGCTCCAGGCCGAGCCGCTGCAGGGCTCCGCTGGGGCAAACGGTCGTACAGGCGTGGCAGTCCTCTCTGCAATAATCCATCTCGAATCGGACGACGGGCGACAGGAACCCGCGGACCCCGGATTGTCCCGCGTCGGGATGGAGGATCCCGGACGGACAGGCGCGCATGCAGTTGCCGCAGCGCAGGCAGAGACCCGTAAACTCGTTCTCTCGAATCGCGCCCGGCGGCCGCAACGGGGCGCGGCCGGATCCGGCCTCGCCGCTCTTGCGTGCCACCAGGCTCCATCCCAGGCCGGCCGCAACCGCAACGAACATTCTCCTGCCTGCCCAGACGGCATTTCCCCGCGCGGCTCTCTCGCCTGGTCCGGTTCGCATTGCCTTTCGGAAATTCCGGCAGAAGGACCCGGTCTTTCCCAGAAGGTCCTGGGTGGCGCCCAGGGGGCAGATCCGGGCGCACCAGAGATCCCCCGAAGTCATGGCCAACAGGAGGAGCACGGCCATGCCGGACAGGGAGGCCAGGACCGCCGGGAACCCCGTCGCGCCGTAAACCGAAAACGCATTGTTCAGGAACGCCAGCGGGTCCATCCACAAAAAGAGCGGGTACCCCAGGACGGCACCGGCGGCCGTCAGCAAAACGATGTACTCGCCTATGGGAGGGGAACGCTTCCACCAGACCCCGGCCGGCGATCGGGTGCCGGAAACGGCATCCAGGAGGAGGCCGACCGGGCAGATATGGCGGCAGAACCACCTCTTCCGCAACAGCGCGATCGCCGCAAAAGCCAGGCCGAGGATGGATCCCACCCAGATCGTTCCACCCGCCAGGATCGTACCTATCGCAACGAAGGAGCTGGCTTGTACGAATACCCTGGAGCTGTCGATCCAGAAGGGGAAGGGCAACAACAGGAGAGCCGCGAGCAGAAGGCAGGCCAGTCTCCCATAGAGGCGTCCTCTATTTTTCATTCCGGCGCAACCCCTCACCACCACCCGAGCCCATGCATCCCTCTATCCGCTCGTGGCGGCGTGGTTCCTTCCCGTGCGCATCATGCGCCAATGCGTTCTCAAAAAAAGACGCCGTCGAAGCACCGCCGCTAAGCGGGCAGGATGACCCCCTGCTTCCTGAGGCTGGCCTGCAAAGCCCGGATATCGATCTTTCTGAGATCCACGCCGCTCCTGATCGATTGGGCCGCCGCGGTGCCGGCCGCCTGTCCCAGGCAGATACAATGGTGGATCAAGTTGAAGGTGTCATTGATGACGGCATCCGACGAGAACGCGCGGCAGGCGACGAGCAGGTTGTTGACGTTGCGCGGTATCAGACAGCGATAGGGCATGTACATCAAAGGGTTTTTTTCGTCCGCATTGGGGAATACGGCGATGGTGTCCTTGAAAAGGGTCTTGGTCTTCATGTCCTTTTCGGTGACGACGTAATCCCCGACAACCCGCCTGCCGCCGCGCGTGCCGAGCTGCGAATTGGAGAGAACGATGAAGCTCTTTTCGAAACCGGGGACATGCTTCCTGTAAAAATCGTGGGTGATCATCATCTCCTTGCGGCCCAGAAACTCCACCCGTGTCAGCTCCTCGACGTCGTACTGACTCTTGTTCGCGTACCGCGGAAAGCACCAGACCACGTTCTCCTGGTTTCTCAGGTTGCTGGTCAGGAATCCCGCCGTCCCCCCCAGCTTTCTGACCTCGCGCATCTTTTCGGCCAGTCCGCCCGCGTTGGCCTTCTTGTACTCCTCATACCTTTTGAGATTGACGTTATCGATCCAGTAGGAGAACGAAAGGTTGGCGCTCCTCAGGGTTTTATCGATATGGGTCTCGAAGCGTGCCCCCGCGTAGGGGAGCAGGTCCCCATCGCCGGTGGAGTCGATGACAACCTTCGCCAACACCGCCTGCCGGCCCGATTTGCTTTCAAAGATGACACCCTTGGCCCGGTTTCCCTCCATGACCGGCTCTGTTCCCCATGAATGGAGGTAGGTCTTGACCCCCGCTTCCTTCATCATGTCCTGAAACAGGCACTTGGATATCTCGGCATCGATGTGGGCCGAATACCCCACACTGTCGCCCGTGGCATAAAAGGGGGACCGGTTCCGGTAATATTCGACCAGCTTCTTATCCCTGGAACCCCAATGCTCCTTCTTCGGGTAATCGGCCGCGCCCCTGGCGTCCAGCCTCCGGACCCACTCCTGGGTGATGCCGGCGATCTGCTGTTTGCCGTGAATATCGGTCATGGAGGGGATGATGGTGACCAGTCCGCCCGTGCCCATGCCGCCGAGGTGCTCGTATCTTTCGATGAGAACCGTGCTGGCGCCGCTCCTGGCCGCGGCCAGGGCCGCGCCGATCCCCCCCGGTCCGCCGCCCACGACCACAACATCGGCCGTACGGCAGACCCTGGTCTGACGGGCGGCTTCCCGGATCGTCCTCGCAGACACCTTTGCCGACTTGGCGGGTTGGGCCATCGCCGGAATCGCCATGCCTCCGGCGCCCAAAGCGACAGCGGTGGTTCCCTTGATCGCCGTGTTCTTGAAGAATTCCCTGCGGGTGATCCCGTTTTTAGCTTCCTCGGATAATGCCATGGCGCCCTCGTTTCCTGAAAATTCCACGATGTAGCGGCAAGCTAGCCGCATATTCACCGATATGTCAAGGTTTTTGTCACATATCTGTGTCATGAATATTCGACGGGAAAGGGCCGCTGCCGGGATCGTTCTCCCCGCCGCCATTGACGGCGGCCACCGACGGCTCAGGCTTTTTGGGATCTATCGGGTCCAGTAACGGCGGGGAAAAACGCTCGGCTTTGAGATCCCGTCATCACCGGGTCCCAGGTTCGAGCCCTGCCGGGCCCGCCACAGGTAAAGGTCGGCTACATCCTCTCCGCCAGCATCCTGTAAAGCGCGGGAGCGTCCACGGGTGGAACGGTTTCTTCCTCCTTTTTCACAAGTTTTATGGCTTCCGAGGCGCAGGTGACCACACAGTTGCCGCAGCCGATGCACCGCTCCAGGCCGATCACGGCCGCACCGCTCTTTTCGTCGATCCCGATGGCATTGACCTGGCAGCGCTCGACACACGTGCCGCAGCCCGTGCAAGACCCCGCATCCACCGTCGCATAAAAGTTGTGCGCCCAGACCACCGCCGGATCAGGCAAGGCCTTTTGTACCTTCAGAATACCGCAGCAGCACCCGCAACAGGCGCAGACAAAATCCACCTTCCGGTAGTTGTTGGGCTGCAGGACGAGCCCGTCCTCTTCATTCTGGCGCATGATTTCCAGCGCTTCTTCCTTGGAGATGGGGCGGACACCACCCGCTACCGCCAGCTTCGCCCATTCCCCGAAGGCCATGCAGGTTTCTTCACGGTGAGTCTTCTTGCAGGGGTTGCCCCGCGCCGCCGCTCCCATCCGGCACATGCATCGGTTGATGACTATCGGGTCGCTGGTATTGTTGATGATGTCCCGGATATTGTCATAGGTGGTGACGTGATGCTCGACGGTAATGCTCTTTCCCACCGGGATGGTCCGCATCTGCGAAACTTTGGTGCTGGTGTATGCCCTGCCGAATTCCCCGGCCATGTAGGAGGAAAAATCCTGCCAGAACTGGGGCGTAGCCCGGCCGCCATGCATTTCCGCAATGCCCACGAGCAGCGGCATGGTGAAAAAGTAATAATTGCCGTCC
>JAAYCX010000028.1 GCA_012729555.1 Acidobacteriota bacterium | reverse complement strand
CCGTTCATCCCGGGCATGCCGCCGCCGGGAAAGCCGCCGCCGTTCGTCCCGGGCATGCCGCCCCCCTGGTCGAAGGACGATGCCACGAAGGGCCGGGACATGGAAATGATATCCTCGATCGGAAAGGTCTGCTCCATGTTCTGATTCAGGAACTCCAGATTCGCCTTGCCTCCCGCGGCGTACCAGGCGATCCCTATGTCCAGCCAGTCAGGCAGGGGGCTCTTGCCCATGTCGTCCAGCCGGGAGGAGCGGAACTGGATGTTTTCGTCCATGGAGGTCTGGGTCACCGCGTGGGCGATCTGCTGCACCAGGGCGGCCGCCGCCTGCTGCTCGACATTGGCCATCATCTCCGGCGGCCGCTCCCGCATCCGGTTCCTGATCTCGGCCGGGAGGTCGTCCCCCATCTGGGCCTTCATGCGCTCCATCATCTCCTGCATGCGGACTTCGGGCGTCACCACCGTTATGGACCAGCGGTAGCCGGACCGGAGAACCCGGGGCTCGAAGACCGAATCCTTCTGCTGCAGATTGGAGCAGATGAAGATGGCGCCCCTGGGCAGTTCCTCGCCCATCAGCTCCTTCAGCCGCGCGATCGCCTCGGCCGCCGGCTTTTCGTAGGGGGACACCGCCTTCCGGCTGGAGGCGAAAAAATCGATCCCCGGAACGAGATTTCGGAACGAGGCAAAGTTTTTAAACGCAACAGCCTGGGCGTTTGCCGACCCCGCGCCCAGCGGGACGGCCACGAGCAGAGCGGCAAGCAGGAATCGAAGCATGACTTTTACCCTGTCTCCTGTCAAAAAATCGAGGCGCCCCCATCGGGGAAGGCGCGTCCTGAAGCCGGTCGATCCTGACCGGTTTCGTTGTGTAATTACGTCAAAATGATGCGGCTTGTTACATACAATGGTACCCAGGCCGTCGATTGACGGTTGACCACAGCCGATTTCGGAGCGAGGATGGCAAGACAGCGCGGTTTCGGAGGAGGAAGGGGGAAGATGAAGATGCCACGGCGGGCGGGAGTTCTCTGGGCGGGGATGATGCTTCTCGGCGGGCTGTTTCTCCCGGCGGGGAACGGCGCCACATGGAGGGAGCAGAAGCTGAAGGCGGGGGATATCAGGATACGCTACCTGGATGCGGGGTCCGGCGACCGCACCCTGGTTTTCATCCCGGGATGGACGATGCCGGCCGAAGCCTGGCAGGAGCAGATCCCCTATTTCTCCGCCCGCGGCTTCAGGGTGCTGGCCCTGGATCCCCGCAGTCACGGGGAGACCACGAAGACCGAGCAGGGGAACACCTACCGCCAGCAGGCGGCCGACCTGCACGCGTTCCTGCAGGAGCTCAAAATCGAGCATTCCTACCTGGTGGGCTGGGGCGCGGGGGGGACGGCCCTGCTGGAATACCTGGCCAGTCCCGAGACCATCGATCCCGACATGGCCGTGTTCGTCGATTTCAGCCCCGCGTTCATGGAATCGGAGGATTACGCCGGAGTCCCCCTCGACCGGACCCGGAAACTGCTGCTGGGTTTCCAGGACGACCGGACCGAGGCCACCGACGGCTATGTCCGCGGCCTGTTCCGGTCGGGTCCGAGCGAGCGGGTGATCGGCCAGTTGTCCAAGGCCAGCCTGAAAACCCCCATGGCGGCGGCACTCGCGCTCTATTTCGACCTCGTCACGGGAGACAGGAGGGAGGATCTCCGCCACATCACCGTTCCCAGCCTCTTTGTCACCACGCCGGAGAACCGGGCGCTCGGGGAGTACCTCAAAAAGAGCGTGCCCCGGTCCGGGCTCGAAATCATCGAAGGGACCGGCTCCGCCATGTTCCTGGAGAAACCGCAGGCGTTCAACCAGGCGCTCGAATCGTTCTTCGGGGGAAAATGACCGGCGGCTTCAGGCTTCCGGGCCGGTCCGGCGCTTGACGATCCCCTTGCCCGTCAGGTAGTAGGGGAGTTCGACCGCCTCCTCCATCTTCTTACGGTATCCCCTGACGGGCCACCCCAGCTCGCAGAAGTGGTCCAGGATTCTCCCCCGGACCCTGGGACGGTGTTCGGCGGCCAGGTAGGCTTCCAACAGCTTTTCCCGCACGGCTTCGTCCCCGCTGCGGGCCAGGTAGTCGATGGCCGCGATCGAGACGTCGTCATCGTCGTCGTCGATGAACCGCTCCACCGTATCCGCAACCAGGGAAAACGCCTGATCCGAAAGGTGCCCGATGAGCACGGCCTTGGCCTCGGGCCAGCGGGTATATTCGTCCGCCATCCCGGTGAGGATTCCCAGGAGCGCGCCATGAAATTCCTGGGGCGCGAGGATTTCCTCGAGCGCCCGGACCGGGTGGGTCACGTCCGGCTCCGTCCTCAGGTATTGGAGAATCGGCTCGACGGCCGGTTCCCCCATGCCGGCGAGCAGTTTGACCGCGTACTGTTTCTCCTCCAGGTCCATGCTGGCCTGCGGCGTCTGGACCGTAAACCGCCGCAGAAGAGCCCGGGCGGCCTCGGGCGTGCGCCAGGACGCCAGCCGCTCCATGGCGGCGACGCGCGTCCCCGCTTCGCCGTGCATCTGGGTGACCTGCTTGAGCGCCTTCCGGACCTGGCCCGGCGAAGGGCCGGATTCCCTTGAAAAGAGCCTGCTGATGAGTCCCATAGTCTCCTGTTCCCTGATGAGCCCGCCGGCCCGAAGCCGTGCGCCCTTATTTTCGGTTCAAGGCAAGTTCTTGATGCCGCCGGGAGCATTGAAGCATATAATACGTTCCCATGGAAGAACGCGACCTGTACAACGAAAAGGACGAGACCGTGACCGCCACGATCTACTGCCCGAAATGCCGGACCTCGATGGAATACCCCATCCGGTGGCGCCGGAGGACCAAGAAGGCATCCCTCCCGCGCGGCGCGGACGAACGCGACCGGGCGAGGTACGCCAAGGCCCGGGACTACCGCATCCGGCTCGACGACAAGATCCGGTGCCGGAATCCGCGCTGCGGGAAGACGATCGAAATCACGTCGCTTCAGACGGTTGTGTTCGACTGAGGCCCGCGGAACGCTCGTGCACCAGGTCCGCCAGGGCCCGCACCGAATCCTCGGGCGTCCCGGGGAGGATTCCGTGCCCGAGGTTGTAGATGTGGCCGGGCCGGCCGGCGGCGGAATCGAGCACCTCCACCGCTTTCCGGACGAGGACCTCCCGGGGGGCCAGCAGCGCCGCCGGGTCGAGGTTCCCCTGGATGCGCACCCCGGGTCCCGCTTTCCGCCACGCCTCCCCGAGCGGAAGCCGCCAGTCCACTCCAAGGACGTCCCCCCCCGCCTCGGCCATGAACGGGAGCAGCCCCGCGGTCCCGGTCCCGAAATGGATGGTCACTATGCCCTCCGCACGCAGTTCCCGGAAGATCCTCCGGGTGTGAGGCAGTACGTGGCGCGCGTAGTCTGACGGGTCGAGACACCCCACCCAGGAATCGAACAGCTGCACCACCTGGGCTCCCGCCCGCACCTGCGCCTTCAGGAAGGGGACCAGGGTCCGGACCATCTTGTCCATCAGGAGGTTCCAGGCCTCCGGCTGCTCGTACATCACCCTTTTCGTCAGCAGATGGTTGGGGGACCCCCCCCCCTCGATCGCATACCCGGCCAGGGTGAACGGGGCGCCGGCAAAGCCGATGAGCGGGACCTTCCCGTCGATCTCGGCCCTCACCTGGCGCACGGCCTCGAGCACGTAACCCAGGTCTTCCTCGGGATCGGCCACCCGGAGCGCCTCGATGTCCGCAGCGCTCCGCACCGGCCGGGCAATCACGGGCCCCCGGCTTTCGACGAACTCGAACCCGATCCCCATCCCCTCCAGGGGGAGGAGAATGTCGGCGAAGATGATGGCGGCGTCGATCGGGAAGGCGCGGACCGGCTGCAGGGTGACCTCGGCCGCGAGCCCGGGGGTGCGGAACATCTCCATCAGCGGGTATCGGGCACGGATCTCCTGGTACGCCTTCATGTACCTGCCGGCCTGACGCATGAACCAGACCGGGGTGCAGTCGGCGGCCTCCCCTCGGCAGGCCTGCAAGAAACGCTCGCTTCGGCTCATAAAATCCTTTCTCCCGCCGGGGCGGTGTCGTCCCATTATGCCAGATCGAGATCGGCGTACACGGGCAAATGATCCGAAAGGCGGTCGGGGCCCGTATGCACCGCCGCCCGGCATCCGGGGTCCGCCGATTCCACCCCCGCCGCGCGGTCCCTGGCCTGTCCGGCACGAAGCCCCCGGACGTGTTTCCCCAGGAGCCAGTCCAGCTTGAGCCCGAGGTACCCCCCATAGGCGTCCAGCCGGCCCGGGAGCAGGCTGCGGAGCGGCCGGGGGAGGACGCGCATCTCCTCCAGCGAGCCTATGGGGGCACGGGCGGTCTCCCCGGGGGCATTGAGGCCCTCCCACTCGAATCCTCCGCGCCGGAGCGCCGCGAAGAGGGGTTCCCGTCCCGATTCGGGATGGAGCAGCTGCCGCGCGACCCGCGACGGGGGGAGCAGGAGCAGGCGTGACGCCGCCTTGAGCGTGCGCCACGCGGTCCCGCGTCCGAAGGTGTTGGTATTGAGGTCTCCGCCGAGGAGATACGCCTCATCCCCGGCGCCGGGGAGCCGTTCGAGGATGCACCGTATCGCCGCGGCGCGGCACGCGGGGGTGTTGCGCAGTTCCAGGTGGGTCGTTCCCGCCCACAGGGCCCCCTTCCCGAGCCTCAGCCGAGCCCACACGCAGTTGCGCCGGCCGAAGCGCTTTTCGTGGAACTCGTACGGCTCGAAGGAGACGGGAAGCATCACCGTCCGGGCCTCCTCGATCGGGTAGCGGGAGAGGATGGCGTTCCCCTGAAGGCCCTCCCTGTTTTCCCCCTGGAGATCCAGGTCCTCGCCGACCCCCTTCGTCAGTTCGAAATGGGCGGGGGCGAAGACCATGTGCATCCCGAGCCGACGGGCCAGGTCCCGGGCCACATGCCGGTTTCCCGACCGGTTCATCCCCCGGTCCGCCTCGTTGAGCAGGATCACGTCGGCCCATCGGAGGACCGGGTCCGCCTCGAGCAGGCGGGCGACCTCTTCAAAACGTCTCCCCTTCTCCACGTTCCAGGAGGCCACCCGGAGGAAGGAGCCGAGGCGAGGGGCCGCTCCGGGGAGGGGAACGACCTGGGGGGTGGACAGAAACCGCTCGATCCGCCCGCCCCATTCGGCAAAGAAAGGGGACCTGCGGAGTTCCCCCAGGGTCGCGTGCCGGCGCAGGTTTTCGACCCAGAGCGGGTGCGCGTCCACTTCCGGCGTAAGTGTCATGTCCTCCCCTGCCGGCCCGGGTCGCTTACGAGGGCCGGGTTTCATCGATCAGTTTCCCGAGGCGCTCCACGGCCCCTTCGAGCGTTTCCACGGACTCGAGGAGTCCCGGCCGGTGCAGGTCGTTCACATCCACCGTGTGCCGCTCCGGGTAGAGGAAGCGCTTCACCCCCCGGAAGACCTCCGCGGCGGCCCGGGCGACCCGTTCCGCCCCCTCCCGCGGATCCCCCCCCCCGGTCCCACGATCGGTCCCCGGCGGTGGTTCCCGGCCGCCGGCCGGATCGGGGATCGCGTAGGCCAGCTCCTTCTTCATCTTGCGCACGACCTTCCCGAGTTCCCGGGCGTGG
This sequence comes from Acidobacteriota bacterium, assembly GCA_012729555.1. Classification (NCBI taxonomy): domain Bacteria; kingdom Pseudomonadati; phylum Acidobacteriota; species Acidobacteriota bacterium. The sequence goes on along the minus strand of JAAYCX010000028.1, from coordinate 37,952 downwards.
GCGCGGCAGACGCCGGCCGCCAGCCTCCTCAGCTTCCCGGGACGCGCCGGGTCGGACGCGACCGCAACCAGCGCCGGCAGCTCCGACCCGTAGCGCCGCACCCTTTCGTTCCACCCGAGGAGCTGCCGGGCGTAGGCCAGCAGCCTCCGCTTCATCAGCTCGTCGGGGGGGAAAATCGACCCGCGGATCGCGAGGTCGTCCAGGGACCGCTCGAAGCGCAGAAACGGGTCATCCAGAAACGCCCGCAGCTCGCGGTTTTCGCAGAGGCTGGGAGGGGGGTCCTCCATCTTCCTCCGGTCCCCGGCGGGGCGGGTCGGGTACAGGTCCACCCGGAAAGCCCCCTCGAGCGGCTCGAGCAGCCGCTCTAGCCGCTCGTAGTGCTTCCGGCTCTCGACGACGCACCAGACTTCCACCCCCTCGTCGCCGAAGACGAAGACCGCGTCCAGCTTCTGGCAGAGTTCGTCCCGGTGGAAACGCAGCCAGGCCTCCACCAGTTTCCCATGGGTGTCCCTGTCCGGCATGCCCGCTTTATACCAGCTTTTCCCCCCGGGCGGATACCTGAAAACTCCCCCGGCCCCCTGTATACTGTCGGGAGGAGGAGCCATGACACCCGAAAACATCATCGTCCACCGGATGGAACTCGGCCCCATGATGAACTTCGTCTACCTGGCCGGCTGCCCGTCGTCGCGCGAGGCGGCGGTCGTGGACCCCGCGTGGGACGCGGCGGCCATCCTCCGGCGGGCGCGGGAGGCGGACCTCGAGATCCGGCACGTCCTCCTGACGCACGGGCACCCCGACCACCTCAACGCGCTGGAGCCGCTGCTGGCGGAGGTCGACGCCGAGGTGGTCCTCCACGAGGAGGAGCTGGCCTACGTGCGCCGGGCGGCGGGAGCCTTCGGGATCGACCCGGGACTTCTGGAGGCCCGGGCGCCGGGCATCCGCACCGTGTCGCACGGGGAGATCGTCCGGGTGGGGAGTCTCGCGGTCCAGTGCCTGCACACCCCGGGGCACACCCCGGGGTCGCAGTGCTTCCTGGTGGAAGGATGCCTGTTCTCGGGGGACACGCTCTTCGTCGACGCCTGCGGGCGCGTAGACACCCCGGGAGGGGACGCGAAAAAAATGTGGCGCAGCCTCAGCCGCACGCTGAGAGACCTCCCGGACTGCACCCTCCTCTATCCCGGCCACGACTATGGGGGGAGTCCGACCTCGACCCTGGGGGAGCAGAAGAGGAACAACCCCTACATGAACTACGAGTCGGCCGAACGCTTCGCCCGCGACATGAGGTAGCCCGGGTCAGTACGCCTTGGCGAAATAGGCCTTTTCCCGGGCGCCGGCGCCGCAGTAGATGCAGCGCCCCTCCCCGGGAGGCTGATCGAGGGGGACGCACCGCAGCGTCGCCTTCGTTTCCTCCTTGATGCTCTTTTCACACTCGGCGCTGCCGCACCAGTAGGAACGGGCGAACCCCTGCTCCACGGCGGACCTGAATTCGGCGTAGTCCGCGGGATCGGCCGTGCGGGCCTCGCGGAAGGCGAGCGCGCGCTCGTACAGCGCCTTCTGGATCTCGTCCAGCGTCCGCCCCACCGCCGCGGCGACCTCCTCCCGCGGGACGAACGATTTCCCTTCCCTGCCAGGCCGGTCGCGCCGGGCGAGCACCACCGTCCCCTTGGCCACGTCCTTCGGCCCGATTTCGATCCTGAGGGGGACCCCCCGCATCTCCCAGTCGTTGAACTTGAAGCCGGGGCTCGAGCCCTCCCGCTCATCCAGGGTCACCCGGAAACCGCCGAGAGCCGCACGCACCCCGCGGGCCGCTTCCAGCACCGAAGCCCTTTCGTCGTCGGTCTTGTAAATGGGGACGATCACCACCTGCCAGGGGGCGAGGCGCGGCGGCAGGATCAGCCCCTGGTCGTCCCCGTGCACCATGATGATGGCGCCGATGAAGCGGGTGGACACCCCCCAGGAGGTGGTCCAGCAGTGCTGCAGCGCCCCGTTCCGGTCGAGGTACCGGATATCGAACGCCTTGGCGAAGTTCTGGCCCAGGTTGTGGCTGGTGCCCGACTGCAGCGCCTTGCCGTCCCCCATCATCGCCTCGATCGTGTAGGTCTCGTTGGCGCCCGCGAACCGCTCGCCCGCGGATTTGCGCCCGACGATCACCGGCACCGCGGCCTCGTTGACGGCGAAGTCCCGGTAGATGTCGATCATCTGCAGCGTCTCGGCCTCGGCTTCCTCCGCGGTGGCGTGGGCCGTGTGCCCCTCCTGCCAGAAGAACTCGAGGGTGCGCAGAAACAGCTTGGTCCGCAGTTCCCAGCGCACCACGTTGTTCCACTGGTTGATCAGCAGCGGCAGGTCCCGGTAGGACTGGATCCACCGGGCGTAGGAGTGCCCGATGATGGTCTCCGAGGTCGGCCGGACCACCAGCGGCTCCTCCAGCTTTTCTCCCCCCCCGTGCGTCACCACCGCCAGTTCCGGGGAGAATCCCTCCACGTGGGACTTCTCCTTCTCGATGAAGCTCTGAGGGATGAAGAGGGGGAACTGAGCGTTCACGTGCCCCGTCGCCTTGAAGCGGCCGTCGAGCGCCTTCTGTATGTTCTCCCACAGGGCCCACCCGTAGGGGCGCACGATCATGCACCCGCGGACCGGCGCGTAGTCGGCCAACTCGGCCCGCAGGACGAGATTGTTGTACCATTCCGAGAAATCTTCCGACCGGGAGGGGAGTTTCTGCTCCGCCATATCTTCCGCCTTTCCAAGCACCAGGGTTTCGAGCGACGTCCAGAAGCGAAAAGCCTATAAAAGGCGGGGGGCGAAGTCAATCGACGATTGAGCGGGCCGAATTCGCGCGCGCGGCGCCCGAAACCGGCCGATATGGAGAACGGGCGGACCCCGGGCTCGTTTGCCCGAACGCGTTTGCCCGAACGCGTTTGCCCGGGCGGACCGGGACTGCTATATTTTGCGGAAATGACGCACATGGAACCGACCGACGGCGGGGACTCCCGAAAACTCTGGCTCAAGGCCGAACTGCACGCCCACTGCAGCCTCGACCCCTCGGACTGCCGGATCTGCCCCCATTCGCCCGAAGACCTGATCGAGCGGTCGGCCGGACTTGGCTACCGGGTGCTGGCGATCACCTGCCACAACCTGGATATCTGGACGCCCGGCCTGGCGGAGTACGCCCGGAGCCGGGGCATCGTCCTGGTCCCCGGCATGGAGGTCGCCGACGACGACGGACGCCACGTGCTGGCCTATAATTTCCGCGCCGCACCGGAAGAGCTCGACACCCTGGCCAAGATCCGCGCCCGCTCCGGCAGGGACACCCTCGTCATCGCCCCGCACCCCTTCTACCCCGGCCCCATGAGCCTCCGGGAGCGTCTCGCGTCGAACGCCGACGCCTTCGACGCCGTGGAGTATTCGGGCTTCCGGGTCAGGGGGCTCGATTTCAACCGCCGCGCGGCCGCATTCGCCCGCGGGGCGCACAAGCCGCTGGTGGGGTTCGGGGACGTTCATTACCTCTGGCAGCTCGACCGCACCTTCACCTGGATCTACGCCGAACCGGAGGTTTCCTCCATCGTCTCGGCCGTGAAGCGGGGGCTGGTGCGGGTGGAAACATCGCCCCTCGGCTGGGAGGAAGCCGCCGCCTGGTGGGCCGCCACCCTCTGGCGCTGCGCCTTCGGGCGCCGTCCCGCGCCGCCCGCAACTCCCGAACCGGAAGTCAGATGAAATCGAAGACCGAGGAACCCTTGGACCCGCGCAGGAGGGCGTGCAGCCTGAGCGCGTCCATGTCGGTCAGAAGGGCGAGGAAGTTGCAGACCTCGCGCGCCGCCGCCCCGGGATCCCCGTCGGCGATCTCCTCCAGGATCGGACGGTAATAGCGCGGGAAGAGCGCCACGCTCCTTTTCTCCACGACCTCCTCGAAGAGCAGGTGGAAGAGGTCGCGCAGGATTTCCCTCCCCTTCGTGCTGACGGCGGCCACGCGGGGGTCGGTGATCACCGCCTCCCAGATGACGGCTTTGCAGAGGACCGACAGGATGCGGGCCTCGGCCGGAACCCGGAGCTTCCAGGCGAAATCGGCGCGCCGGCTGTCCGGGCACGGCTCGACCGACACCGAGGTGATCAGGTCGTTCAGAATGTTGCGCATGGCCGATTTGCGCTCGGCGCGCTCGTCCCCCGCGTCCGACGGCAGGATCCTTCGCTTCAGGTCCGAGAGACGCTCCTTCACCTCCGCGAGCGCCAGTTTCGGGACCGCCTCCTGCCGCCGGGTCTCCTCGTAGTGCGCCAGGACGCGGCGGATGAACCGCGGCTGTTCCAGGTCCCCCGGGTGGAGGAACTGCGCCTGCAGCGCGTCCTCCACATCGTGCACCGAATAGGCGCAATCGTCGGCCCAGTCCATGACCTGGCAGGCGAAGGAGGTCCGGGGGCGCGGCCCCGGCCCCCGGCGGGGGGCCCTGAGAACCCCGCCCCCCCGCCGGAGGGCCCACCGGGCGGCCGGGAGATCGGAGGCGAAGATGAACTTGTCGTTGCCGATGTCCTGCTCGTAGGGGTACTTCATGACCCCGGACAGGGTCGCCCGGGTCAGGTTCAACCCGGCGTAGGCGGGGGATTTCGGTTCGGCGGCCACCAGGATGTGGAAGGTCTGGGCGTTCCCCTCGAAGCGCAGGAAATGCCTCCCGCTCAGTTTCGCCCCCCGGCTGACCTCCCGCATGCAGGCGTCCAGCGCCTGCTCCCCCGCATGCCCGAAGGGGGGATGCCCCAGGTCGTGCGCGAGCGCGACCGCCTCGGCCAGCTCCGGGGTCAGGCACGGCCCGAGCTGCGGCTGCTCCACCAGCAGGTTGTGGGCGATCGCCCGCGAGATCTGCGAGGCCTCGATGCTGTGGGTCAGGCGCGTGCGGTAGAAATCGGCCTGCCCGATCCCGAACACCTGCGTTTTCCCCTGCAGCCTTCGGAAGGCGGAGCTGTGCAGGATCCGGTCCCGGTCGCGCTCGGTGGCATGGCGATGGTCCCGCAAGGAGGGGGCTTCCTCAGGGTGTCGGCGCTCGAGCAGAAATTCTTCCATATCGGTGGCCCTCCCGGGGGGCGGATGCCCGGGCTAGAGACGATAGAGCCTGGTGAGTTCGCCCTTCAGGTATTCGAAGGCCTCACGGGGATCGTCGCAGAAACGGATGAGACCGAGGTCATCGGGCGAAATCGTCCCCCAGCGGGCCATGGCCTCGATGTTCAGGATCTCCTTCCAGTATTCGGACCCGTACACCACGACCGGCATCCTCTTTCCGGCCTTTCCGGTCTGGACCAGGGTGAGCACCTCGAACGCCTCGTCCAGGGTGCCGAAGCCGCCGGGGAAAATGACCATGGCTTTCGCCAGGTACACGAACCAGAACTTGCGCATGAAGAAGTAGTGGAACTCGAAGGCCAGCTCCTCGGGAATATAGTCGTTGACCGACTGCTCCATCGGCAGGCTGATCGAAAACCCGATCGACTGCCCCCCGGCGCTTTTGGCCCCGCGGTTGGCCGCCTCCATGATCCCCGGGCCGCCCCCGGAGCAGACCAGCAGGCGCTTCATGCCGCCGTCGAGCGTCTTCGCCCAGTCGACGATCAGTCCCGCCAGGGTCGCGGCGTCCTCGTAGTAGCGCGACAGCCGCACCGCCGTTTCCGCGCGGGCGACCTCCTCCGGGGAGGGGGTGTCCGGGCCCGACACGGAATCCGCGCGCCGGCGCACGTCGTCCAGCCGCTTCCGGCTTTCCTCCAGCGGCAGGATACGGGCGGAGCCGAAAAAAACGATCGTGTCCTGGATGTGATGCCGGCCCAGCCGGCTGGCCGGCTCGAGATATTCGCTGATCATCCGGACCACGCGGGCGTCGTTGCCGTGGAGGAACCGGGGGTTGCGATAGGCTTTAAGCGGTCGTTTGGGCGTGTCGGTCATTCGTCTGTCTCCTGCGGTCGTTGGTTTTCCACGGACCGGGTCACGGTTCGATCCGCGCATGATGGTTCACCGGCCCCGCGCCTCCGCCCAGGCCGGGAGCGGTTTCGATGGCGAGGGTGATGTACTTCTTGGCCGTGCCCACGGCCTCTGCCAGCGGGCGCCCCTTGGCGAGCTCCGCGGTGATGCAGGCCGAAAAGGTGCACCCCGTCCCGTGGGTGTTCCGGGTCGGAATCCGGTGCTCCCGGTAGAGGGTGACCTCCCCCCGGTGAAGGAGCAGGTCCACGGCGTCCCCCTCCAGGTGCCCCCCCTTGACCAGGACGGCCGCCACCCCGAGGGAGGCGATCCTCAGGGCCCCCTCCTTCATGGAAGCGAGATCGTCGATCGGCATGCCCGCCAGTTCCCCCGCCTCGCTGAGGTTGGGCGTCACCAGGAACGCCCGCGGGAGCAGGAGCGAAGCCAGCGCCCGGCGCGCCTCCGCGGTCATCAGCGGGGTCCCGTGCTTGCTGATCATCACCGGGTCCACGACCAGGGGGAAGTCGAATGCCTTCGCCCTTTCGGCGACGAGCTCGACGATCGCGGAGTCCCCCAGCGCCCCCGTCTTGGCCGCCGCCGGGGGGATGTCCTCGAGCACCGCCCCGATCTGCGCGCCGACCAGGGAGGGGGACAGGACCTCCACGGAGTCGACGCTCTTCGTGTTCTGGACCGTCAGGAGGGTCAGGACCGCCGTCCCGTAAACCCCCCGCTGGTGAAAGGTCTTCAGATCGGCCTGGATCCCGGCCCCCCCCGAGGGGTCGGAGCCGGCGACGGTGAGGGCGACGGGAATTTTCATGGCTTACCAGTCTAGCAGCCCCGGGGGAGGAATTCCTTTGGAAATTTTTCCGGATCCCCCCCTCCCTGTGCTTTAATCATTTGCAGCATGGGAGTCCCAATCCGGCATCATGAACCATACCGAGGTGAAATCATGAAAGCACTATGGATTCTGCTGGCCGCGCTCCTGCCGGCCGCAGGCGCCGCCCAGGAGGGAACCGGGGGGCAGGCGCTTCCCCTGAGTCTCCGCCGGGCGGTCGACATCGCCCTGGCCCCGGAAGGCAACGTACGGGTCCGGCTGGCCCGGGAAGGGCTCCGCCAGGCGGGCGCCCGTTCGGCCCAGGCCCGCGCCGAACTGCTGCCCCAGGTCTCCTCGTCGCTCAATTACCGCGACCAGACCGTCAACCTCCGGGCGAACGGGCTGAGGTTCCACATCCCCGTCATCGAGGGCTCCGCCTTCTCCTTCCCGGCCCTCGTGGGTCCTTACAACGTCATGGACGCCCGGCTTTCCGGCTCCCAGACCCTCTTCGATTTCGGCTCCATCCGCCGGTTCCAGTCCTCGCGGGCCGCCGTTTCGGCGGCGCGCAAGGAGATGGAAAGCGCCGAGGAGGAGGTCGCCGCGCGCGTCGCCCGCGCCTATCTCTCGGCCATCCGGGCCGATGCGGACCTGGAGGCGGCCGGCGCCAACGTCACCCTTTCCGAGGGGGTGCTGGACCTGGCCGAAAACCAGAAAGCCGCGGGTACCTCCACCGGCATCGAAATCACCCGCGCCCGCGTGCAGCTGGCCAACGACCGGCAGCGGCTGCTGGTAGCCCAGACCGCGCGGCGCCGCGCCCATATGGAACTGCTGCGCGCCATGAACCTCGAACTCGAGGTCGCGCTCGAACTGACCGACCGCCTGGGATACGTCCCCGCGGACCCGGCCACGCTCGAGAGCGCCGCCGCCCTGGCGCTGGCCGGACGGCCGGATCTCGCGGCGCAGCGGGAGCGCGAGCGAAGCGCCCGGCTGGCCTCGAGCGCCGTCAAAATGGAACGCCTCCCCTCGCTCTCCTTTTTCGGCGACTACGGCACCATCGGCGGGGGCTTCGACGACGCGCTGCCGACCCGCGCGTACGGCATCTCCCTCCGGCTCCCCATCTTCGACGGCGGGCGCATGGACGCCCGGCGGGCCGAATCCGCCTCGCTGCACCGCGCCGAGAAGGCGCGGACCGAGGACCTCGAAAAGCAGATCGAGCTGGACGTCCGGCTGGCGCTCGACGCGCTCCATTCGGCCCGGGAGCAGATCGAGGTCTCCGGCGAGGGGCTGCGCCTGGCGGAAAACGAGCTGGCGCAGGCCCGGCGGCGTTACGCGGCCGGCGTGTCTTTCGGGCTCGAGGTGACCGATGCGCAGACACGGCTCGAACGGGCCCGGGACAACCAGATCCAGGCACTGTATAATTACAACCTCGCGCGCATCGACCTGGAACAGGCGATGGGCAGGGTGAGGCAGCGGCTGCCGTAGCCGCACCGCGGCCGCGGGCAGCGATTGCACCGGAGAACCCGAAATGAAAAAACGAATCCCCGTCATCATCGTCGCGCTGGCCGCCGCCGGCGCCGCCGTCTATCTGCTCACCCGGACGGGCGACGAGGCCCCGAACCGGATCGAGGTCTCCGGGAACATCGAGCTGACCGAAGTCCAGATCGCCTTCAAGACCTCGGGCCGGCTGCTGGAGCGGAACGTGGACGAAGGGGACGTGGTCCAGAAGGGAATGGTCGTCGCCCGCCTCGACCAGGACCAGCTCGAGGCGCAGCGGGAGCGGGAAACCGCCGCCCTGGCCCTGGCCAAAGCCCAGCTGGCCCAGGCGGAAACGGCCCTCGCCTGGCAGACAGAGAGCTTCGCCGCGAACCTCGTCGAGCGCCGGGCCGACCTGGCGGCCTTCGAGGCCCGGCTCCAGGAACTCGAAAACGGATCCCGCCCGGAGGAAATCAGGGAGGCCGAAGCCGCCGTGGCCTCCGCCGAGGCCGAATTCGACCGGGCGCGGCGCGACTGGGAGCGCGCGGAGAAGCTCTACAAGGACGACGACATCTCCACCGCGCAGTACGACCAGTACCGCAGCCGGTGGGAGGGGGCGGAGGCCGCTCTCACCCAGGCCCGGCAGCGGCGGGCCCTGGCGCTGGCCGGGCCGCGCAAGGAGCAGATCGAAGCCGCCGCCGCACAGGTGGAGCGGGCGCGTGCCGCCGTCCGGGCGGCCGAAAACAACCGCCTGGAGATCCGGAAGCGGGAGCAGGAGCTCCCCCTGCGCCGGGCCGAAATCGCCCGAGCCGGGGCGAACCTCGCACTCGTCAACACCCAGATCGCCGATGCGGCCGCGGTCTCCCCGGTCGACGGGGTGGTCCTGGTGAAATCGGCCGAGCCGGGGGAGGTCCTCGCCGCCGGGACGCCGGTCCTTTCGATCGGGGACATCGAGCACCCGTGGCTGCGCGCCTACATCAACCAGACCGACCTGGGCAGGGTCAAGCTCGGGACCCGCGCCGTCGTCACCACCGACTCCTATCCGGATAAAAAGTACGAGGGGCGGGTGAGCTTCATCTCCTCCGAGGCGGAGTTCACCCCCAAGCAGATCCAGACCCCGGAGGAGCGCGTGAAGCTGGTCTACCGGATCAAGATCGATCTGGCGAACCCGGACCAGGAGTTGAAGTCGAACATGCCCGCGGACGCCGTCCTGGAACTGGAGTAAGCCATGGATCCCATCATCCGGACGCGGGGCCTGACCCGCCGCTTCGGGGAGCTGGTCGCGGTCGACGGCCTGGACCTCGAGGTGGCGCGCGGGGAGATCTTCGGCCTGGTCGGCCCGGACGGGGCCGGAAAGACGACGACGCTGCGCATGCTCTGCGGCCTCATGGACCCCACCGGGGGGAGCGCCGAGGTCGCCGGGTTCGACGTCGCGCGCGAGCCGCAGGCCGTGAAGGACAGGATCGGGTACATGGCTCAGCGCTTCGGGCTCTACGCGGACCTCTCCGTCCGCGAAAACATGAGTTTCTACGCCGACCTCTTCGGGGTCACGGGAGCGGAGCGCTCCGACCTTTCCCGGCGCCTGCTCGCCATGACGCGCATGGAGCCGTTCCGGGACCGCCGTGCGGGCCAGCTCTCGGGGGGAATGAAACAGAAGCTCGCGCTCATGTGCACGCTCCTCCACCGGCCCGAGATCCTGTTTCTGGACGAACCCACCAACGGCGTGGACCCGGTGTCACGCAGGGATTTCTGGACCATCCTCTACCAGCTGCTCAAGGACGGGATCACCATCCTGATGACGACGGCCTACCTCGACGAAGCCGAACGCTGCAACCGCGTGGGGCTGATGCACCGCGGCTCCCTGATCCGCTGCGACGCGCCCGAGGCGCTCAAGCGCGCCGCGGGAGCGGAGAACCTCGAGGCGGTCTTCATCCGGACGGTGCGCGCGGCCGAAACCGCGGGAGGATCATGAACGACCACGCGGTGGAAACCGACGGGCTGGTGAAGACATTCGGCTCCTTCACGGCCGTGGACGGCGTCACCCTGCGGGTGGGCCGGGGGGAGATCTTCGGCTTCCTGGGGCCGAACGGCGCGGGGAAGTCCACCACGATCCGGATGCTGTGCGGCCTGCTGACCCCCACCGCGGGAAGGGCCCGGGTGGGGGGCGTCGACGTGGCCGCCGACCCGGAGGAGGTGCGGCGGAACATCGGCTACATGTCGCAGAAGTTCTCCCTGTACGACGACCTGACCGTCGAGCAGAACATCGATTTCTACACCGGCATGTACGGCGTCGCGCGCGGCATGCGCGAGGAGCGGAAACGGTACGTGCTCGAAATGGCCGGCCTCTCGGAGAGGCGCACGGCGCTGACGCGCACCCTCTCGGGGGGGTGGAAACAGCGGCTGGCGCTCGGCTGCGCCATTCTGCACGACCCGCCGATCCTTTTCCTGGACGAACCCACCTCCGGGGTGGACCCGATCGCGCGCGCGGCCTTCTGGGACCTGATCCGTGAAATGGCCGGGACCGGCCACACCATCTTCGTCAGCACCCACTACATGGACGAGGCGGAGTACTGCCACCGCCTGGCGCTGATGTACCGCGGCCGCATCATCGCGCTGGGCGCGCCGGGCCGGCTGCGGGCGGACCTCGCCACCCACACCCTCGTGCAGCTGGACACGTCGGCGCCGCTCGACACCATGCGGGCGCTGGAAAAGCTCCCGGGGATACGGGAGGTCGCGGTCTTCGGCGGGGGGCTGCACGTGGGGGTCGACGACTTCGAATCGGGCGCCGCCGTCATCCGCGCGCGCCTCGGCGAGCGCGGCATCGGGATCCGCCGGCTCGAGAAGATCCAGCCCTCCCTCGAGGACGTCTTCGTCGCCCTGATCGAGGCCGAAGACCGGCAGCCGGCCTAGCCTATCGCGCCGGCGGCTTCCTCTCCTCGATCGGGGCCCGGGGGGGGAGCGCGTCGCTCTCCCCTCGCACCACTATTTCCCGCTCCAGCCCGAAACCCGCGACCAGGCGGATGTCGCGCGCGGAGGCCCCGACCTTCACGGTGTAGGCCCCCTCCTCCGCGACCCAGCTCGAACGGGCGGGGTCGAAGGAGGCGATCGATCGCGGCGTGAGGAGGAACTCCAGGGTCTCGGACTCGCCCGGCTCCAGGAGCCGCGTCTTCGCGAAGCCCTTGAGCTCCAGCGCCGGCTTGTCGAGCCGGCGCGCGGGCGCGCTCAGGTAAAGCTGCACGACCTCCCTGCCCGCGACCCCGCCGGCGTTTCTCACCCTGACCGTCACCCTCATCGATCCCGAAAATTCGGGCGCGCCGAGCGCAAGGGCACCGTACTCGAACGTCGTATAGGAAAGACCGTGCCCGAACGGGTACGCGGGCTCGACGCCGAAGGTCCCGTAATACCGATACCCGACGTAGATCCCTTCCCGGTATTCGACCCGGCTGGCCCGCGGGCGCCGGAAGGGTCCTGCCATGTCGCCAGGATCCTCCCCGGGGCGGGACGGCGTCTTCTCCACCACCTCCCCGGGAAAGTGGTCGGCCGAGGGGACGTCCTCGTATTTCACCGGGAAGGTGGACGCGAGCCGCCCGGAGGGATTCACCCTGCCGCCGAGGATATCGGCGATCGAATTCCCCGTTTCCTGCCCCCCCTGCCAGGCGAGCAGGATGGCATCGGGCAGATGGCGCCAGCTGGCGGTTTCGATGACACCACCGACATTGAGCACCACGATCACCCGCTTCCCCCTGGCATGAAAAGCCTCGGCCACCCGCCGGATCAGCTCCTTCTCCCCCTGGGTGAGGTTGAAATCGGCCTCCACCTTGCGGTCCCCCCCCTCGCCCGAGTTGCGGCCGATGGTGATCAGGGCCGCATCCGAAGATCGGGCCATTCTGGCCGCCAGGGCGGGAGAAACCCCCATCTCGGCGATCGGGTCGGGGAGGGAGAACGGCTTGGCGGGGGGCCGCCGCTCGCGCTCCCGCAGGAGATAGGCCTCGTAGGCGTCCCCGAGATGCGGCTCGACCCTGAACCCGGCCCCCTCGAGGCCCCCGGTCAGGGAAACGCTGTAGGCTTCGTTCACATCCCCGCTTCCCGTCCCCCCGGTGATGATGGCATAGGAGGTGTTTCCGAAAGCGGCAATGGTCTTGGACCGCGACGGAAGCGGCAGGGTCGACCGGCGGTTCTCGAGCAGCACCATCCCCTCGGCCGCAGCCTGCCGCGCCACCGCGGCATGGGCCTTCAGATCGGGACGGTTGGAGTACCGGTACCCCTTCAGCCGCGGGCTTTCCAGGAGGACCTTAAGGATCCGTTCGATATTCCGGTCGAGCACGCTCTCCTCGAGCCGTTTCTCGCTCACCGCCCGGATGACGGCCGCACCCTGATCGGCCTTCCCCGGCATGAGCAGGTCGTTCCCCGCCCGCAGCTGGGCGGCCGCGTCGACACCGCCGAACCAGTCGGTCATGACGAAGCCGCCGAATCCCCAGTCGTCGCGCAGCACCCTCGTCAGCAGGTCGTGGCTTTCCGAGGCATGCACGCCGTTGATCAGGTTATAGGAAGACATGACGGTCCAGGGCTTCGCCTCCTGAATCGCGACGCGGAATCCCTCGAGGTAGAGTTCCCTGAGCGCCCTCCGGCCGACCACCGTGTCCAGCGCGTTGCGGTTGGTCTCGGCGTTGTTGGCGGCGAAATGCTTGACCGCGGTCCCCACCCCCCGGGACTGCACCCCCCCGACCATGGCCGCGGCCATGGTCCCGGTCACCAGCGGATCCTCGGAATAGTATTCGAAATTTCTTCCGCAGAGCGGGTTGCGGTGAAGGTTCATCCCGGGCGCCAGCAGGATATCGACCCCGTATTCCAGCGCCTCCTCTCCCATGGCTTCCCCCACCCTGCGGACGAGGTCCGGGTCCCACGTGGACGCCAGGAGGGTGGCGACGGGGAAGGCGGTGCAGTAATAGGTGGCGGGGTCCCCTTCCCGGGTGGGGCTGATGCGCACTCCCGCGGGGCCGTCGGCCATCACCATCGCCGGGATACCGAGCCGGGGGATTTCATAGGTGGTGCCGGCGGCGCCCGGCACCAGGTTCCGGGTCTCCCCCACCACCGGAGCCCCCGCGGCCGCCACCGCCTCCGCTTCACCCGGCATCCCGGGCAACTCCATGCCGGTGCCGGTCACGAACCAGGCCTTCTCATCGAGCGTCATGGCGGCGACGACGCGCGCGACAGGGTCTTTCCCCAGCCGGGGAGTCTTGCCCCCCCTGCACCCCGACAGCGCCGGGAATCCCCCCAGAAAGACGATGATCAGCGCGGCATACGCCCTCTTGTTCATGGCACTCCCTCCCTGGCAGCGACTTTAAAACGGCATCCGACCGGGAGTAAAGCAGATTCGGGCCCTCAGCCGGCGGGTTCCCGGTACCCGGCGGAGCCGATTTGGGCTAGAATACGCCCCATGCAGATCCACGACAGCGTCATAGCCGAGGAGGGCGGGGTCCGAGCGACCTGGGCAGAGGTGCACCTCGGCCGCCTCGGGCGCAACCTCGAAGCCATCCGCAAAGCGGTCGCCCCGGCGAAAATCATGCTGGTGGTGAAGGCCAACGCCTACGGGCACGGGTTGGCGGCGGTGGCGCGGGCGCTCTCCCCCAGGACCGACTGCGTCGGCGTCGCGGTGCTCGAGGAGGGGATCCTGCTGCGCCGGCTGGGGGTGACGGCCCCCATCCTCGTCCTTGGCGGGGTCTGGGGGGACCAGATCGGGAGCTACCTCCGGCACGACCTCACCCTGACGGCGTCGTCGGTGGAGCGCCTCGAGCAGATCGACGCGGTGGCCGGGGCGATGGGGCTCGCGGCGAAGGTGCACCTGAAAATCGACACCGGCATGGAGCGCATCGGCGTCCACCACTACAGCGCCGGGCGGCTGCAGGAGGCGGCGCTCCGGTGCGCGCACGTGCAGGTGGAGGGGATCTTCTCCCACTTCGCCAACTCCGACGCCCCGGACCCGGCCGACGCGCGGCGGCAGCTGCAGCGGTTCCAGGAGGTGCTCCGCTTCTACGAGCGCCGCAGCCTTCCCATGCCGGTGCGCCACATCGCCAATTCCGCGGCGGTGCTGCGCCTCCCCGAGAGCCGCCTGGACATGGTGCGCCCCGGAATCCTGCTCTACGGGGTCTACCCCTCTCCCGAGGTCGAGCGCACGATCGCGGTGGAACCGGCGCTCGCGTGGAAATCGCGCGTAGTCTATTTCAAGGTCGTCCAGCCGGGCCACGGCGTCAGTTACGGGTCCACGTGGCGGCCCGAACAGGCGGCGCGCGTGGTGACCGTCCCGGTCGGGTACGGCGACGGATACTTCCGGAGCATGTCCAACCGGGCCGAAGTCCTTATCCGGGGAGAGCGCCACGTCCAAGTCGGCACCATCTGCATGGACCAGATGATGGTCCACATCGGGCGGGGCTCCGCCTACAACGGCGACGAGGTGGTGCTCCTGGGGGAGTCGGGGGGGGAGCGGATCACGGCCGAAGACCTGGCCCGCTGGGCGGGGACGATCCCCTACGAGATCCTGACCAATATCAACACCCGGGTGCCGCGGGTGTACGTGGACTGAAGGCCGCCCGGCCGCCTCAGTCGGCGTGCAGCCTCACCCAGGCCGCGAACCGCTTCATCCATTTCTGCAGGAACTCCCTGCTTTCGGAGCCCGCGTTCCCTTCCGGGTCGAAGAAGCCGTCGGTGATCCGGATGAAGGCTTCTGGCTGACCCATGGTCCGCACGTTCAGGCACGCGAGGATGTTGCGCAGATGCTGCTGGGCCGCCGCCGTGCCGATCATGCCGAAGGTGGCCCCGATGACGCCCGCGGGCCGGCCGCCCCACACGCTCTTGCCGTAGGGGCGGGACCCGTGGTCGATGGCGTTCTTGAGGACGCCGGGGATCGACCGGTTGTACTCGGGGGTGACGAAGATCAGGCCCTCGGAGGCCTCGATCTCCCCCTTGAACCGCAGCACCGGGGCCGCCTGCCGCTCGTCGTCGTCCTGGTTGTAGAGCGGCAGGTCGCCGATCCCGACCCGCTGCAGGGCCAGGTCCGGAGGCGCCAGCCGGATCAGCGCCTCCGACAGCCGGCGGTTGATCGATTCCCGGCGCAGGCTCCCGACGATGACGGCGATACGGTACGGGTCGCGGCCCATGGTTCCTCCCCTGCGGCGTCTGCGCCGCCTTCGTGGTAATGTCTTCGCCTAGCCGCGCTCCGGGATGATCTCGATCCAGTAGCCGTCCGGGTCTTCGATGAAGTAAATGCCCATCCCGGGGTTTTCGTAGCACACGCACCCCATCTCCTTGTGGCGGGCGAAGGCGGCGGCGTAGTCGTCCGTCTTCAGGGCGAGATGGAATTCGTTGTCCCCCAGGTCATACGGCTCGGTGCGGTCCCGGAGCCATGTCAACTCGATCCGGTGCGGCGTCTCGCCGTCTCCGAGGAATACCAGCTTGAAGCTTTTGTCCTCGGGTTCGTACCGCCTCGTTTCGACCAACCCCAGGGCCTCCGTGTAAAATTGGAGGCTCTTCTCGAGGTCCAGGACGTTGAAGTTGTTGTGATTCAGCGTAAATTTCATCCATTCCTCCCGGGGCGATTATACCCGAAAGCACGGGCGGCCCGCCATCGGTTCCCCCGGCAAAAGGGGCGCGCCGCCCGATGGCGGTTGACGCGCCCGCGGCCCGATAGTAAGATCGCAGCCCACAAGGCATCGTCTGAACCCGGAAACGTCGAGAACCTCATGCGCCAGACCCCCGGCGGCCGTCCGCAAGGAAGACTGCCCTTTTTCGAAAATGTCGGCTTCGCGCTCGGCGACACCGCCTCCAATTTCTTCTTTCAGACCTTCAACATCTTCCTTCTCTACTACTACACCGACGTGTTCGGAATCGACGCCGCCGCCGCCGGGACGATGTTTCTCATCACCCGGCTGTGGGACGCCGTCAACGACCCGATCATGGGCATCATCTGCGACCGCACCCGCACCCGCTGGGGCAAGTACCGCCCCTGGCTGTTCTGGGTGTCCGTCCCCTACGGGATCTTCGGGTACCTGATCTTCGCCAACCCGCCGCTCGAGGGGGCGGCCAAGATCGTTTACGCCTACTTCACCTACTCGATGATGATGATGGCCTACACCGCCATCAACGTCCCCTACTCCTCGCTGATGGGGGTGCTGAGCCCCTCGTCGCACGCACGGACCGTGGCCTCCAACTTCCGGTTCGCCGGCGCCTACGGGGGCGGCCTGCTGATCTCGATGTATGTCCGGGGCCTGGTCGAGCGGCTCGGGGGCGGGGACGAACTGCGCGGGTTCCAGCACACCATGGGGCTGTTCGCCGTGGCGTCGGTCGTTCTCTTCTGGATCACCTTCCTTTCGACGCGCGAACGGGTGCAGCCTCCCGAGGGGCAGCGCCAGGATATCCGGGAGGAACTCGGGGAACTCGTGCGCAACCGCCCCTGGGTCATCCTCTTTTTCGCCGCCCTCTTCTCCACGACCTTCATCGCCGTCCGCGACTCGGTCACCCTTCATTATTTCAAGTACGTGGTCGGGGCGGGGGGGGATCCCGTTTTCCTGGGAATGGACAGGGTCTCGCTCTTCCTGAGCCTGGGCCGGCTCATGATGATGCTCGGGGTGCTCTGCGTCGGTTTCCTGATCCGGAGGGTCGACAAGAAGCCGCTGTCGGCCGCCCTCACCTTCGGCACCGCCGCGTGCTGGTTCGCCTTCTACTTCGTTCCGCCCGGATACTATGGCCTCATGCTGGCCCTGAACGCCGCCGGTTCCTTCATGATGGGCCCGACCTCCGCCCTGGTCTGGTCGATGTACGGCGATGTCGCCGACTACGGCGAGAGCCGCTTCGGCAGGCGTTCCACCGGGCTGATCCACTCCGCCTCCCTCTTCTCCCTGAAGACGGGCACCATGATCGCGGGGTTTCTGGGGGGTCACCTGCTCGCCGGGTTCGGCTTTGTCGCCAACCGGGCGCAATCGGAATCCACCCTCCGGGGGATCCTGCTGATGTTCTCCGTCATCCCCGCCCTTTTCGCCGTCGGCAAGGGGATCGCCCTGCTCCTCTACCCCCTCGACCGCGCAAAGGTGCTGGCCGTCGAGCGGGAATTGGCCGCAAGAAGGGGGAACGCGCGGTATGATTGAAGTCAAACGCCCGAATCCTGATCGGAACAACATGACCGCCAGAACCGAGACCGGAAAGAGGATCGAAAAGCTTCTCGCCGCGATGACGCTGCGGGAAAAGGTCGGACAGATGGTCCAGCTCTCCGATTGCGGCGGGGTCACGGACGGATTGAGGCAACGGCTGCGGGAAGGGAGGATCGGGTCGATGCTCAACGTCGCCGATCCGGAAGCGAGCCGCGAGATCCAGCGGATCGCCCTCGAGGAGAGCCGGCTGGGGATCCCCTTGATCATGGGGCGCGACGTCGTGCACGGGTTCCGCACCCTCTTCCCGATCCCGCTGGGGCTGGCGGCGACCTGGAACCCGCAGCTCGCCCGGGCGTGCGCCCGCGCGGCCGCGCGGGAAGCCTCCCGGGCGGGCTACCACTGGACCTTCGCCCCGATGATGGACATCGCGCGCGACCCGAGGTGGGGCCGGATCGCCGAGAGCTTCGGGGAGGACCCCTGCCTGGCCTCCGACTTCGCCGCGGCCATGGTCCGCGGCTTCCAGGGGAACGACCTCTCCGATCCCGACGCCGTCGCGGCGTGCGCCAAGCATTTCGCCGGGTACGGGGCGGTGGAGGGGGGGCGCGACTACGACACCGTAAGCCTTCCCGAGGGGCTCCTGCGCGACGTCCACCTCCCGCCGTTCAGGGCCGCCGTCGACGCCGGCGTCGCCACGGTGATGACGGCGTTCAACGAACTCAACGGGGTGCCCGCGACCGGCAGCGCGCACCTGCTCCGCAGGATCCTGCGCGAGGAGTGGGGATTCGGCGGCTTCGTGGTCAGCGACTGGCAGGCACCGGCGGAAATGATCGAGCACGGGTTCTGCACCGACCTCGGCGACGCGGCCCGGAAGGCGCTCCTGGCGGGGGTTGACATGGAAATGCAGAGCACGGCCTACGCCGACCACCTCGAGGAACTGGTGACCTCGGGGGAGGTGCCGCCCGGGCTCGTCGACGAGGCGGCCCGCCGCATCCTGGAGGTCAAGTTCCGGCTCGGCCTGTTCGACGGGAGGCGCCCCTGTGCAGCGGGACCCGACCCGAAACCGGAACCGGCGCACCTGGAACTGGCCCGGCAGGCGGCGCGCGAAAGCGTCGTCCTGCTCAAAAACCGCGGCCGCCTCCTCCCGTTGTCCCGCGGGGTGCGGTCGCTGGCCGTGATCGGCCCCCTGGCCGACGATCCCTACGAAGTCCTGGGGACATGGAACCGGGACGGCCGCACGGAGGAGACCGTAACCCCCCTCGAGGCGCTCCGGGAGTTTCTCGGGGGGAAGACGCGGATCCACGCGGTCGCGGGGCTCGACTACACGCGCAGCCGCTACACCAGCCAGTTCGAGGCGGCGCTCGATGCGGCTCGGCAATCGGACGTCGTGCTCTTTTTCGGCGGCGAGGAGGCCATCCTCTCCGGGGAAGCGCACAGCCGCGCGCGACTCGACCTGCCGGGGGCCCAGGACGCGCTCATCGCCGAAATCGCCCGCTCGGGCAGACCCCTCGTCCTCGTCATCCTCGCCGGAAGGCCCCTGACCATCGGGAGCGCGGCCGAAAAGGCGGACGCGGTGCTCTACGCCTGGCACCCCGGCACCATGTGCGGACCCGCCCTGGTCGACCTGATCTTCGGGACCGAATCCCCCTCGGGGAAGCTGCCGGTCACCTTCCCGTCGACCGAGGGGCAGATCCCGATCTACTACGCGCACAAGAACACCGGCCGGCCCCCGGACAAACAGCCGCTCACCCTGATCGACGACATCCCGCTGCGCGCGCGGCAGAGTTCGCTCGGCGACTGCGCGCGCTACCTCGACGCCGGCTACCGGCCGCTCTACCCCTTCGGTTACGGCTTGTCCTACACCGAGTTCGGCTATTTCAACCTGGAGATCTCCTCAACGAAGATCCGGGCGGGGGAGAGGCTGCTGGTTTCCGTGGAAGTGGCCAACATCGGCGCGGTCGAGGCCGAGGAGGTGGTCCAGCTCTACATCCGCGACACCGTGGCGAGCCTCACCCGCCCGGTCAGGGAACTGAAGGGGTTCAAGCGCGTCCGCCTCCGGCCGCAGGAATCCCGGACCGTCATCTTCGACCTGTCGGTCGACGTCCTCGGGTTTCACGACGCCGGCATGGACTACGTGGTGGAGCCGGGGACCTTCCACCTCTGGATCGGCGGCGACTCCGAGGCGACCCTGATGGGCGCATTCGAGGTCATCGCCTGATTTCGCCGTACTCCCCGGCCCGGGAGAAAATATTGCGTTTTAAGGGTTTGCCAAAAAGCCCTTTACTTTTGGGCTCCCAGGCCGTTTAATTCCCCTTCCCGTGCGTCCCAGGGCGTGCGCCCCCCGCCAGGAAACGAGTGCGCCTCGCGGCGCAGCGGCTTGTTCATCTATCAATGACGGTGATTATGCGCGTTGCACTGTTTGTACCCTGCCTTTCCGAACATTTATACCCCAAGGCGGCACTGGACATGGTCAAGGTCCTGCGCCACGTCGGGGCGGAGATCGAATACGTCGAGGGCCAGACCTGCTGCGGCCAGCCGGCCTTCAATTCCGGCTACCGCAAGGACATCATCCCCGTAGCCGAACGCTTCATCGAGATGTTCAGCGACAAGGACGCCATCGTGGCCCCCAGCGGATCCTGCGTGGCGATGGTGCGCAAGTTCTATTTCGACCTCGACATCCGGCCCGCTCTCGTCGAGGCCCGCAAGAGGCTGGCCGGTCGCATCTTCGAGTTCACCGAATATCTCGTGGACGTGATGGGGAGGGACGCGCTGGGGGGATCCTTCCCCCACACCGTCACCTACCACGACTCCTGCCACCTCAACCGCGAACTGGGCATCAACGCCCAGCCGCGCAAGCTGATCCGGGGCATCCCTGACATCGACTTCGTGGAGATGGGGATGCCCGATCTGTGCTGCGGGTTCGGCGGGACTTTCTCCTATAAATTTTCCGAATTATCGGTCGCCATGGTGGCGCGCAAATGCCGCTTGATCGAGGCCAGCGGGGCGGAGTACTGCATCGGGGCCGACTCGAGCTGCCTGATGAACATCGAGGGGTACCTGCGCAAGCACGGGATGAAGGCGAAAACCCTGCACATTGCCGAACTGCTGGCGGAAAGTCTGGGGCTGTAATGGAACTGCGGGCATCAGAGACAAAACGGTACATCAAGAAGGCGCTCAAGGACGACGCCGTTCGCGACGCGGTCGACAAGGCGACGCAGACGGCGCTCGCGAAGCGGGCCGAAAAGGTCGCGATCAACCCCTTCTGGGAAGAGCTGCGGAAGCTGGGGCACGCGGCGAAGCGCGCGGTCGTGGAACGCCTGGACGAAAACCTCGCCCGGTTCGAGACCGAATGCCGCAACAACGGGATGACGGTCCACTGGGCGCGCGACGCGGCCGAGGCGCGCTCCATCGTGCTCGGGATCGCGCGCGAGAACAACGTCCGCACGGTGGTCAAATCCAAGAGCCTGACCACCGAGGAGATCCACCTCAACAAGTTCCTGATCGACGAGGGGATCGAGACGCTCGAAACCGACCTGGGGGAGTATATCGTCCAGCTCCTCGACCAGATCCCCTCGCACCTGACGGCGCCCGCGCTGCACCTGACGCGCAAGGACGTCGGCCGCGTCTTCCACGAAAAGCTCGGGGTGGAATACACCGAGGTTCCGACGGAGCTCCTGGCGATCGCGCGGGCCAAGCTGAGGGAGAAGTTCCTCGCCGCCGACATGGGCATCTCGGGGGTCAATTTCGGGGTCGTCGACTCCGGCTGCTGCGTCGTCGTGGAAAACGAATGCAACGCGCGCCTGAGCGTCGGCGTGCCCAGGGTCCACGTCGCCGTGATGGGGATCGAAAAACTGGTGCCGTCCTTCGAACTCCTCCCGGTATTTCTCAAGCTCCTGCCTGTGAGCGCCACGGGCCAGAAACAGACCGTGTACGTCAACGTCGTCGGCGGGCCCCAGCGCTCCAAAAGCGGGGAGGGCCCGGAGCAGGTGCACGTCGTCCTGCTCGACAACGGCCGTTCGAAGATCCTGGCCGACCCGCAGCTGCGCGAGACCCTTTTCTGCATCCGCTGCGGCGCCTGCCTGAACACCTGCCCGATCTACCAGCAGGTCGGCGGCCACGCTTACGGCTGGGTCTACATGGGCCCGATCGGCGCGACCCTCATCCCGCAATACCTCGGCACGCACGAGGGGCGGTACGCCCCCTTCACCTCCAGCCTCTGTGGCGCCTGCCGCCAGATCTGCCCCATGTCGATCGACATCCCCCACCACCTGCTCAAGCTGCGCAACCGGGTGGTCGAGGCGGGCGAATCGATGAAGGTGGAGCGCGCCGGCATCGCGGTCTGGGCCTTCCTCGCGAAGCATCCGCTCATGTACCGGCTGGCGACATGGTTCCCCGGGAGATTCCAGAAGCTTCTCAAGGGATCGTTCCCGGCGCCCGGCTACTCCGCGGAGCGCGCATTGGGGCGCTTTGACGACAAGGGGTTCCGGAAACGGTTCCTGGAACTCGAAAAGAACTCCCGATAACAACCGCCTGACCTGATTAGGAACAAGACATGGATGCACGGCAGCAGATACTCGATTCCATCCGCCGGGCGCTCGAAACGCCCTCCCACCTTCCCGACGAAGCGGCGCCCGAAACGCTCTCCGAAGCCACCGCCATACCCGAACTCGGCCTCGAGGAGAAGATCCGTCTCTTCCGGGATGAAATGAAAGCGGTGTCGGGGGAATACATCGAGGCCGCCTCGGCGGCCGAAGCGGCGGAAAAGATCGCCGCCCTCGTGCGCGAGGCCCCGGCCGCGGAAGCCTCCGTCTCCTCCGGTCCCCTCGTCGACGCGGTCTCGGCCGCGCTCTCCGCCGGTGGGATACGCCTGGTGAAGCCCGAAACCCTGGAGGGGGACGCCCGCAAGAACGCCGTCGCGAAGATCCTGGTCGGAATCGTGGAGGCCCCCTGCGCCGTGGCCGACACCGCCACGCTTGCCATCCCCCTCGACGGGCGCAGCATGCAGGCCTATTTCCTGCCGGAGATCGTCATCGCGCTGGTTTCCGCGAAATCACTGGTCGCCAACCACTTCGAGCTTTTCAAGCGAATGCCGCCCGAGGAGCGGAAGAACCTCCTGCTGATCACGGGCCCCAGCCGCACCGCCGATATCGAGAAGATCCTCATCCTCGGCGCGCACGGACCCCGGCGCCTGGTCGCCTGCCTCATGAGGGACTGACCGAAACGCCGCAGGGGGGCGCCGTTCAGTCGACCAGCCTGACCGGGACCGGTTTCCGGTTGAAGGCCTGGAACTCGTAGGTGGCCCCCGCCACGATCCCCGATCGCGCATCGTCCCGGGTCAGGCCCGCCACCCCCGCGAGGTCCCAGCGCACGGCCCCGGTCCGGAACTGCACTCCTGCCCGGGCCTGCGATCTGTTTTCGTTGCCGATCCTTCCCCCCGGCCCCTGCCGGCCGTTGACCTCCGCCACCAGTTTCACGTTGCGATGCAGGGGGACGAGGACCCCGACGCCGTACGTCAACGGGTCGGCCTGCCTTCCGGCGGCGACGGGGGATCCCAGGATGGCGAACCCGACCTCGCCCAGCACCTCGGCCCGGGCGAAGCCCTTTTTGAAGAGGAGGCTGGAGTAAAACCGCATTTCATCGTTCCCCAGCCCGCTCTTCTGGTTTGTATTGGGGAGTTCGACCGCGAACTTGAAGGCGACGGCCGGCCTCCGCCCCTTCTCGCGCACCATCCGGAGTTTCGTCCCCAGCCTCAGGTTCCCGAAGGCGCTCGTGGACTCCCCGGAAAATCCGGGGGCCACCACCGGTTCGGACCGGCCGGTCACCGACAGGACCTCCTGGAGCACTCCCGACAGCTGGAACTCCGCGTACTCCCCCACCCCCACCTGCACGGCCGCCACCCCCAGGCGCGACAGGTCCCCCTCGAGCCCGGAGAGGGTGTAGCGCTGTCGCTGCAGGAACTCGATCCCGACCTGGGCCCGGACCCGCCCCGTAGCCAGGATTTCCGCGTCGTCGGTCGCCAGCGGCCGCTGCTGGCCCCACACCACCGCCGGAAAGATCAAACAGGCGACCCACACCGTCCAGAACCGCTTCCGCACACCGCCCTCCCGAAGCCTCAAGATTTGCCCGCCGACGTTAACGGCCCCCGCGGCCCGGAAACGTCGCCGCCGGCCCCGGAGATCCGGTGCTGCAGGATGGCCAGGGCCGCCACGGCCGCCGTCTCCGCGCGCAGGATCCGCGTTCCCAGCCCGCGCACCTCGAACCCCGCCGCGCGCGCCGCCTCCGTCTCCCGGTCGGCCCACCCCCCCTCGGGCCCGACGCAGAGGAGAACGCCCGCCGCGGGGAGCGCCGGATCGGGGTTCCAGACCTCGGCGGCCTTTTCGTGGAAGAGGACGCACCCGCGCCCGCGCACGCCATCCGAATCGAGCAACCGGTCGAAATCGATCGGGGGGTGGATCCGGGGAGCGTCCATCCGCCCGCACTGGCGCGACGCTTCCCGGGCGATGCGGTCCCAGCGGCCGAGGCGGTCCCCGATCTTATCGCCGGGAATCCGGACGTCGCCAAAGCGCGTCTTCAGGGGAAGGACCTCGCCTACCCCCAGTTCGGTCGCCTTCTCGATCATCCATTCAAATCTGGCCGGTTTGATGAGCGCGGCCGCCAGGATTACCGGGACCCCCGATTCCTGAGCCGCCAGCGGTCTCAGCCCGCACACCAGGACGCGGAAACCGCCGAACGTCACCTCCCCCGCCCATCCCCGCCCGGTGCCGTCGAAGATCTCGACCGTTTCGCCCGCGCCGAGCCGCAGCACGTCGCGCAGGTGGTGCGCCTGCTCCTCCGGCAGAACGGCCGACGGACCGGTTATCGATTCCGGGGGAACGTAAAAGCGCCTGCGGGCCATGAGGCTCTATCCGAAAATATCCTTGACCTTGTCGAAGATATTCCGCTCCTGTACGAGTTCGTCGTCCTTGCTGGCCTTGGCGAGAGATTCGAACAGCTGGCGCTGCTCCCTCGTCAGCTTGGTGGGGATCACCACGCTGACCGTCACGAACTGGTCGCCGCGCCCCCGCTCCCCGAGGCTGACCACACCCTTGTTGCGCAACCGGAACACCGAGCCGCTCTGGGTCCCCTCGGGGATCCGGACCTTCTCCTCCCCCTCGAGCGTCGGGACGGTGATATCGGCCCCCAGGACCGCCTGGGTGACGCCGATGGGAACCTGGCAGTAGATATTGTTCCCCTGCCGCTGGAAAAACGGGTGCTCCTCCACGTAGATCACCACGTAGAGATCTCCGGGGGGTCCGTTGTGCACCCCCGCCTCCCCTTCGCCCTGGATGCGGAGCCGGGCGCCGTTGTCCACCCCTGCGGGGATCCGGACCTCGAGCACCTTCTCCCTGCGGACCCGTCCGCGCCCCTGGCACTCGGGGCAGGGTTCGGTCACGATCTGCCCGGCGCCGTTGCACTGGTTGCACGTCCGGCTGATGGAAAAGAATCCCTGCTGGTAGCGCACCTGGCCGGTACCGTGGCAGGTGGGGCACTTGACCGGCGTCTTGCCCTTGGGCGTTCCGCGGCCGTCGCACTCGCCGCAGGTGTCCTGGCGTGGGATCTTGATCCGGGTCTTGAGGCCGAAGGCGGCTTCACGGAAAGAGATCTTCAGGTCGTAGCGCAGGTCGGCCCCCCGCTCGGGCCCGCCCCGGCGGCGCCCCCCGAAGATGTCCCCGAACCCGAAAAATTCCCCGAGGATGTCCCCGAAATCGCCGAAGGTGGTGGGGTCGAACCCGCTGAACCCCCCCTGGAGCCCGCTGTGCCCGTAGCGGTCGTAGCGCGCGCGCTTGTCGGGGTCGCAGAGGATGCTGTAGGCCTCGGCCGCCTCCTTGAACTTCTCCTCGGCCCCCTTGTCGTTCGGGTTCTTGTCCGGGTGATACTTCAGCGCCAGGCGCCGGTAGGCGCTCTTGATCTCCTGGTCCGAAGCGTCCCGCGAAACCCCCAGGACCTCATAGCAGTCTCTTTTGTCGTTCAATGCTCCGTCCCCGCCTTCCCTAGGTATGTTCCATATCGTCAAGCGCCGCCTTCATCAGGTTCCGCATGCCGGTTTCGGGCTTTTCCGTCCCGCCGGGGTCGCCCCCCTGCCCCTCTCCGGGGCTCGACATCACGGCCTCGGACAGCCGGGATGCGCCCGCTTCGACCAGGTCCAGGAGCTCGCCCAGCGTCTCCGCGTCTCCGTCCTCGGGGCCGAGTTCCCTGGCCCTGCGGAGCGCCTCGTTTAACATTTTCTGGTCCGCCGCGTCAAGCAGGCTCCCCAGGGCCAGGTAGCTCCTGACCAGCACGGCCGCCCGGGCCTGGATGCGGTTGCGCAGTTCGGTCAACTCCCGGCTCTTCCGGTCGTTTTCCCCGAACTCCCTGGCTTCGGCCACCATCCGGTCGATCTCGTCCTTGCCCAGGCCGGTCGAGGGGGTGATCCGGACAGCCTGCTCCCTGCCCGAAAGGAGGTCGCGGGCGGAAACCGAGAGGATCCCGTTGGCATCCATGTCAAAGGCCACCTCGACCTGGGGCACCCCCCGGGGGGCCGGCTGTATCCCCACCAGTTCGAACTTCCCGAGCGACCGGTTGTGCCGGGCCAGGTCCCGCTCCCCCTGGACGACGTGAACCTCCACCACGGTCTGGTGGTCCGCCACGGTGGTGAAGATGTTCTTCTTCCTGAGCGGGATCGTCGAATTGTGCTCGATGACGCGGGTGAACAGCCCCCCCTGCGTCTCGACCCCCAGTGAGAGCGGCACCACGTCCAGGAGCACGATATCCCTGAGATCCCCCCGCAGCACCCCCCCCTGGAGCGCGGCCCCTACCGCCACGACCTCGTCCGGGTTGACCTCGAGCGAGGGGGGCTGCCCGAAAACCGCCTCGACATGGCGCTGGACGGCCGGGGTGCGGGTCTGCCCCCCGACCAGGATCACCTTGCCGATATCCGCCGGAGTCAACCCGGCGTCCTCCATGGCCTTATGGCAGAACCCGGTGGTCCTCTCGATCAGCGGCGCCGCCAGCCTTTCAAACTCCTCGCGCTCCAGCGTCCGGTCCAGGTGCCGGGGCCCCGCCGGGCCGGAGGCGATGAACGGAAGGCTGATTCGGGCCCGCGGCTCGAAGGAGAGCTCGCATTTGGCCTTTTCCGCCGACTCCTTCAGCCTCTGACGCGCCAGGATGTCGGCGGAGAGATCGATCCCGGTTTCGGCCCGAAACCCGGCAACCATCCAGTCGACTATGGCCCGGTCGATATCCTCCCCTCCCAGGAAACTGTCCCCGCAGGTCGAGACGACTTCGAAAACCCCCTGGTGCAGTTCCAGGATGGAGATGTCGAACGTCCCGCCCCCCAGATCATAGATGGCGATCCGCTCCCGCTCGCTCTTCCCCAGCCCGTAGGCCAGGGCCGCGGCGGTCGGTTCGTTGATGATCCGGCGGATTTCCAGGCCCGCGATCCGGCCCGCGTCCTTGGTGGCCTGCCGCTGGGAATCGTCGAAGTAGGCGGGGACCGTCACGATCGCTTCCGTGACCGGCTCCCCCAGGTGATTCTCGGCCAGGAGTTTCAGGTGCTGCAGGAGCATGGCCGAAATCTCCGGGGGGCTGTACTCCCGGTCGCGGACCGAAATCCGGACGTCCCCGTTGTCGGAGGGGACGATGGCGTAGGTCAGAAAGGACGCAATCTTCTGGATTTCGTCGGAGTCGTACCGCCTCCCCATCAGCCGCTTCACCGCCGAGATCGTGTTCGCGGCGTTGGTGACCGCCTGGCGCTTGGCCACCTGGCCGAGGACCCTCTCGCCGTTCGCGGCGAAAGCCACGATCGACGGGGTCGTCCTCCCCCCGAGGTCGCTGGGCACGATCTCGACCGAAGAGCCGTCCAGGACGGCCACGCACGAATTCGTGGTGCCCAGATCTATGCCGATGATCCTGCTCATGGGTTTGCGGGGTCTTCCGTCGGCGGCGTGGCCGCCACGATCACCTGGGCCGGCCGGAGAAGCTTGTCCCTGAACAGGTACCCCTTGAGGAGTTCGGTGATCACGGTCCCCTCCGGGTACTGGGCGGTCTCCTGCCGCGAAAGGGCCTCGTGCAGGTGCGGGTCGAACGGCTTCCCTTCGGCCTCCAGGGGCACGGCGCCCGCCCGGCCCAGGGTATCCAGCAGCTGCCGGTAGAGCAGTTCGACCCCTTCCCGGTACTGATCGAGGCCGTCACCCGTCCCCGACGCGAACGCCTTCAGCGCCCTCTCGCAGGCATCGGCGACCGGCAGGAACTCGATCAGGATGGTGCTTTGGGCCAGCGACCGGGCTTCGGTTCTTTCCCGGTCCATCCGCTTCCGGTAGTTTTCCAGGTCCGCCGCCTTGCGCAGGAAGCGGTCCTGCCACTCGGCCGCCTCCTTCCTGGCATTTTCGAGGTCCGCCTCGAGCTGCGCCTCGGGATCGGAGGGGACCACCGCTTCGACCGGCTCCCCCTTTCCGTCCATCCCGGCGGCCTGCGCTTGAATTTCAGCGGTTTCCGGATTGTCTTTCAGCGTCATGATTTGGTTCCTGTCTCAAGCACCCGTCCGAACATGCGGGCGACATAGTCCACCAGCGAAATGGCGCGTGCGTACTCCATCCGGGTGGGGCCGAGGATCCCCAGCGACCCGTGCGTTTTCCCGTCGACGGCATAGCGCGAGGTGATCAGGGTGCAGTCCTCGATTCCGGGGAGGGCGTTCTCGGCTCCTATGGTGATGCGGACCTCCTGGGTGTCCCCCTCGATACAGCGGGAAAGCAAGTCCGCCAGCCGGCTTTTCTGTTCGATGGTTTCAAACAGCAGCTTCATCCTGCTGATATCGGAAAATTCCGGCGTGTTGATCAGGTTTGAAGCCCCGTCGAGGTACACCTCCGCGTCGGGCACTCCCCCCGTTTCGGAAAACGCCTTTGTGCTCAGGGTGATGACCTGCTGCATGAAGGTGTCGTAGATCGCCCGCTCGTGCTGAATCATCTTGAGGATCCGGCTCCGGATCTCGCTCAGGGTCCGGTCCTTGAAATGATCGGTGATGTAGCGGGCAGCCTGGTCCAGTTCGTTCTGGCCGATCTCCTCCGTGCAGTGGATGATCCGGTTCTGGACGATGCCCGACCGCGACACCAGGATGACGAGGATCCTCTTATCCGCAAGTTTAGTGAAATGAATGTGTTCCAACGCCACCCGGCTGATCGGCGGCGAAACGACGATCCCCACGTTCTTCGACACCCGGGAAAGCACCTGGCTGGCGCGCACCATCAGGTGCTCGGCGTTGTCATCGAGGCGCAGGTCCCGTTCCACAATGGCCTGATCCTGAAGAGATAAATCCTTTCTCTCCAACAAATAATCGACATAGAACCGGTAGGCCTTATCCGTGGGCACCCGGCCCGCCGAGGCGTGCGGCTGCTGCAGGTATCCCATCTCCTCCAGGTCGGCCATGATATTGCGCACGGTGGCGGGGCTGAGCTGCTCCCGGCTGTGTCGCGCCACCGCGCGCGACCCCACCGGCCGGCCGGTCACGGTAAAAGAGGCGATCACCCAGTTGAGGATCTCGCGAACCCTTTCATTAATAAGATATTCTCTGGCATCCGTCATGACCGCCGACCATCCGGAAAAACTTCTGGGGGACACCATTCGCCTTTCGGGCAAATCATTGTCCGCAAAGATTATAGTATCGCTGGAGTCAAAGTCAAACGGAGGGACGGGATAAAGCTTCCGGCGGCCCGGCGGCCGGGGGCGGAATCCGGCCGCCGGGGAGGCCTTCGTCCCCGGCGGCCGGTGGAGAAACTACGGTTTGGTGATGCTGGTGTAATAGGGGGCCGGTTCGGAACGCGGCAGGACGCGCATGAACTTGAGGACCACCGGACTCCCGCTCCGCATCGCCTTGACGGTGTTGAACAGGTCATCCTTGTCCTTCACGCTCCTCCCGTTGGCGGCGACGATCACGTCCACCACCTCCCCCTCCTCGGTCCTCGTGGGCCCGATCAGGCCCGCTTCGTCAGCCAGGCTCCCCTGCTTGACGGAGGTGACCAGGACTCCGCCCGTGATGTTGAGCGTCTTGGCGATCGTGGGGGGAACATTGTCGAATTCGAGCCCGATTTCGGTGCGCGGGGGTTCCTCGCTCTCCTCAAAGCTGTAGCGCCGCTCCGCCAGGGTTTCCCGGCTCCGTTCCGCCAGGACGATCTCCAGTTCCTTCTCCACGCCGTTGCGCACCACCTTCATTTTGGCCATCCGCCCCGGAACGGTGTTGGTCACCGCCATCAGGAAATCCTGGTTGTCCCGGATCTTGTTGCCGTCGAACTCGATGACCACGTCCTCCGGTTTCACCCCCGCCTTGGCCGCCGGGCCTTCAGTCGAGGGATTCCCCTTCTCGTCGATCAGCTGGGTGATCAGAACCCCGCTCCCCTGCTTCACCTTGAAGAATTCGGCCATGGCCGGGGTGAAGGGGAGGGAGTTCATGCTGACGCCGATCCAGCCGCGGGAGACCTTCCCCGTTTCCAGGACCTGGTTGTACACCCTGACGAACAGCTGGGAGGGGACCGCGAACCCGATCCCGGCATTGGACCCGGTCGGGGTGGAGATGAAACTGTTGATCCCGATCACCTCGGCGTTCATGTTCACCAGGGGCCCGCCGCTGTTGCCGCGGTTGATGGCGGCGTCGGTCTGCAGGTACTCGTTGAACACGGAGTAATCCGAGGGACCGTCCCCCTCCTTGAAGGTGCGACCGGTCGTCGAGATGATCCCGGCCGTCACCGTCTGCTCCAGGCCGAAGGGACTGCCGATGGCGAGAACCCAGTCCCCGACCTTCATCGCCTTGGAATTGCCGACTTTGGCGTAGGGGAACGGCTTGCTGCCGCTGATCTTGATCACCGCGATGTCCGATATCGGGTCGGCACCGATCATCCTGGCGCTGTATTCACTCCCGCCTGCCAGGTTCACCTTGATTTTGGTCGCCCCTTCCACCACGTGATTGTTGGTGATGATGTAGCCCTGGGGGTCGACGATGACGCCGGAGCCGAGGCTGCGCACCGTCTGCTGTTCCGGCATCTGGGGAACCCCGCCGAAAAAGCGCTCGAAGAAATCGAACATGGGGTCGCCGGGGGCGGGCTGGGGCATCTGCCGCCCGCGGCGCGAAATGACCTCCTCGGTGTTGATGTTCACGACCGCGGACTCGACGCGGTTGGAGACCTCCTCGAAGGCCTTGGACAGGTTGAGGACCGACTCCCCCGCCACCGGCTTCCCCTCCTGCATCTCGAGCCGGCTGTCCCCGGGCCCCGTGGCATCCACCCGGTCGGTGATCAGGCTGCCGATCCCGATGCCGAGGCCCAGAACTCCCAGAACCATGACAACGCCGAGCATCCGCCTGCCGCCGGGAAATCCCCTTTTCGGCTGTTCGCTCATACCCTTTCCTCCTTGAATGCCATAAATAAGACCGCTCCTGCCCTTCATTTTACGCCATTCGGCCGATTCCGTTGCAAAAACCGCCTACGGTCTTCTGACGACCTCGATCCTCCGCTGCGGAAGGGCGATCTTCTGCAGCACCCGCTCCTCGTCCAGCCACAGGTCGATGAGCAGCTGCCCGGAATCGAGCTTCAGGTGACGCAGCCGCTTCTCTTTTCTTCCGATTTCGGTGGTGTCCAACCCGGCGTCGCGGATGACGACGGTCCCGTTGTCCAGTTCCTGGGGGATCACCACGTCGAGGGCCTGCGCCTCCCCGTCATCGAAATCGAAGAGGCGGCCGACGAAGGCGAAGTGGTGGAAGACGTTGGCGTCCAGGACGGCGTAGTATTCGTCGAGCATCAGCCCGCTCCTGCGCGGGGCTCCCTCGATCAGGTACTGAAAATCGGCCTGGCCGGGGGAGAAGGTCCCCTCCAGCCGCCCTTTCCGGTCTCCGGCCGAAGTCTCGACCCGGTAGGAGCGCGGCATGTAATGAGGGTCCATCTCCAGCCGCGTCTCGACCCTCACGCGCCCCCCCTCGCTGCCGGAATTCCGGAGGGTCCCGGTGGAAACGCTGACGATTCCGTCGGGGCGGACCTCGATGGAATATTTTTCCCGCCCGATCTCCTCCCCGTCGATCCGGATCTCGAATTCCCCCTCCTCCCGGGACGGCCCCGCACCGCGGGCGCACGTGGGGAGCAGGACGAAAAGAACCAGAGCCAGTGCCCGGCACGCCGACTTCCGTTCGAAGCCCCAGGGAATAAGAAAAGCCATGTTCTTATTATACGCGGATGGCGCTCCCATCCAAGCCCCGCATCAGGGCCTTGCCGGCGTGCACCCGCGGGCGGCGAACCCCTTCCGCCAGGCCCCGATCCCCCCGCCGCCGCGCCAGGCGTCGAGCGCGGCTAAGCCTGCTTCCTCCGTCCCCTGCGACAGCGCGTATTCCACCCAGGCCCAGCGGGTCGAACCGGGGCGGACGTCGGCCTTCCCCTTGAGCCCGGCACGGATGGCCCGCAGCCTGCGGTCCAGCACCCGGAGATCCTCGAAGGGGGCGCCGTCGAGCGGGGTGTGCTTCTTGGCCACGAAGGGGGATACGCTCAGGGACAGGGGAAGGACCCGGGCGAGTTCGCCGCAGAGGCGGATCAGCTCCCCGATGTCGTCGTCGGTCTCCCCGGGGAACCCGATCATCATGTAGAGCCTGAGGCGCTCGATCCCCGCCCCGCGGGCCAGTTCCGCCGCCCGGAGGAGGTGGCTTTCGTCGATGTTGCGGCCGGCCAGGTCCCGCATCCGCTGCGAAGCCCCGTCGGACGCCGTCGTCAGCGTCCGGTACCCCCCGCGCGCCAGCAGCCCGACCAGTTCCGGGTCGAGGCGGTCGGCCCGCAGGCTGGAAACGCCGACCTCCCGGCCGCTGTCGACGATCCGCCGGATCAGGGGCCTGATTTCGGGGTGGTCGGTGACGGCGGCCCCCACCAGCCCGACGCGCCGGGCGGCTTCCGGGATCTTCGCCCACACCCGGTCGGCGGGGACCACCCGCATCCCACCCCCCGCGCCGCACCGCATCACGCAGTAGCGGCAGGTGCGGGAGCAGCCGCGCTCCGGCTCGACCAGGAACATCGACCGGAGGACGGCGTTCGGGGTGAGGATCTGGGAGGAAGCGGGAAGGCGGGCGTCGTCCACCCTGCCTGGAGGGCCGAAACCGGGGGAAACCCCAGGGACGTGAAAACCGGGCCGCCCCGAAAGGTACTCGAGCGTCTGTTCCCGGTTCATGGCCGCGGCCGCGTCGAGCAGGTCGTGGATCGTCTCCTCCCCTTCCCCCAGCGCGATCAGGTCGGCGAAGGGGGCCAGGATCGCAGGGTTGGAGCGGGTGAGCGGGCCCCCGGCGACGACGAGGGGGTGGCGTGCGCCCCGTTCCCCGCGCCTGAGCGGGATGCCGCACAGGTCCAGCATCTCGAACAGGCCGGTGATCTCGAGTTCCCAGGCGATGGAAAAGGCGACGACGGCGTATTCCGAAAGGGGCCGCTCCCCCTCGTAGGTGAACACCGGCAGGCGGTTTTTCCGGTACTCCGCCGGCCGGTCGGGGAGGAACGCCCGCTCCGCCGCGGCGCCGCGGTGGAGATGGATCTCCCGGTAGATGGCCTGGAATCCCAGGGAACTCATGGCCACCTCGTAGGAAGCGGGATGGCACAGCGCCACCCGGAGGGCCGCGGGACTGCGGAGCACCCCCTCCTCTTTTGCGACCCGCCGCCTGATTTCAGATAGGGCTTCCCAGGAATTCATGAACGCTCACGAAAATTCAGACGCCGCGCGGGACGCCGGGCCAGATGATCTTGTGCAGCTGCAGCCCCAGCCGGACCTCGAGCCCGCACCCGAGCACCCAGCCGGCCAGCCGGTCCAGCGGCAGGAGGCCGTAAACGGGCGAAAGATGCACCGCGGAAACCCGCGCCGTGAGGTCGTATTCCCGGATCCGGGCGCACGCCCAGTCGAAATCGGGGCGGTCCCCCACGACGAACTTCACCTCGTCCCGCATGGTCAGGCAGCCGACGTTGCCGTAGTCGTTGTGCCCCGTCATGCCGCTCGAAGGGCATTTGAAATCCACGATCTTGTGGACCCGGGGGTCCACGCCGGAGAGGGGAACCTGCCCCCCGGTCTCGAGCAGCACGCTGCAGCCGCGATCGAGCAGCGCCCCCAGCAGCTCGTGGATCCCGGGTTGGAGCATCGGCTCCCCCCCGGTCACCAGCACCAGGCGCGTGGGATATTCCCCGACCGCCTCGACGATCTCCGGGATCGTCATCTCCATTCCCGCCTCGAAGGCGTATTCGGTGTCGCAGTAGGAGCAGCGGAGGTTGCACCCCGTCAGCCGGATGAAGGCGCAGGGACGGCCCGCATGACTCGATTCCCCCTGGATGCTGTAGAAGAACTCGTTGACCCTCATCGCTTCCCCCCTTCGGCGACCCCCTGCTTGACGGGCCCCTTCTTGAGAGGCCCCTTCTTGACGGGCCCCTTCTTGACGGGCCTCCGCCGGGAGGGGGTCTCCCGTCCGGTGCCCAGCACCGACCGCAGGGCGAGACCGGTGGCGGAATCCTCCACCCGGGCCACCTCCTCCGGGGTCCCGGCGGCCACCACCCGCCCCCCCCGCTCCCCCCCCTCGGGACCGAGATCGATGATGAGGTCGGCCGTCTTCATGACTTCCAGGTTGTGTTCGATGATGATCACGCTGTTTCCCAGGTCGACCAGGCTGTTCAGGATCTCGAGCAGCTTGTGGACGTCGTGGAAATGGAGCCCCGTCGTCGGCTCGTCCAGGATGTAGAGCGTCCGCCCCGTCGCCCGCCGGCCGAGCTCCCGGGCCAGTTTGACCCTCTGGGCTTCCCCCCCCGACAGGGTGGTGGAAGACTGTCCCAGTTGCACGTAGCCGAGCCCCACGTCGTCGAGCGCCTTCAGCTTCTGCGCGATCGCCGGTATGTTTTCCAGGACCGGCAGCGCCTCGCTGATGTTCATCCCCAGCAGGTCGGCGATCGAATACCCCTTGTACTTCACCGCCAGGGTTTCGCGGTTGTACCGTTTCCCCTGGCAGGCGTCGCACAGCACGTGCACATCGGGGAGGAAGTTCATTTCGATCCGCCGCTGCCCGTCCCCCTGGCACTCCTCGCAGCGCCCCCCCTTGACGTTGAAGCTGAAGCGCCCCGGGCCGTAGCCCCGGACGCGGGATTCGGGGAGAAGGGCGTACAGGTCCCTCAGGGGGGTGAACAGCCCGGTATAGGTCGCGGGGTTCGACCGGGGGGTCCGCCCGATGGGGGACTGGTCGATCTCGATCACCTTGTCCAGGTGCTCCATCCCCGCGATCCCGTCGTGGGCCCCGGGGGTGCAGAGCGCGCGGTGCAGCCGGCGCGCCAGGGCGTTGTAGAGCACGTCCCCCACGAGGGAACTCTTCCCCGAGCCCGAAACCCCCGTCACGCAGATGAAGAGCCCGAGCGGGAATTCCACGGTCAGGTCCCGGAGATTGTTGTGCCGGGCCCCCTGGACCACCAGGCGTTTGCCGTTCCCCCGCCTCCGGACCGCAGGGACCGGGATGCTGCGCTCCCCCGAAAGGTAGGCGCCAGTGATCGAATCGGGGCACCGGGTCAGGTCCCCGACGCTCCCCTCCGCCACCAGGTAACCGCCGAGGCGCCCGCCCCCCGGCCCCAGGTCGATGATGTGGTCCGCGGCGCGCATGGTCTCCTCGTCGTGCTCCACGACCAGGATCGTGTTCCCCATGTCCCGCAGGCCGGCGAGCGTGTCGAGCAACCTCCGGTTGTCCCGCGGGTGCAGCCCGATCGAGGGCTCGTCCAGCACGTAGAGGACCCCCCGGAGTTTGGACCCGATCTGGGTCGCCAGCCGGATGCGCTGCCCCTCCCCCCCGGAGAGCGAAGCCGCGGAGCGGTCGAGCGAGAGATACCCGACCCCGACGTTGAGCAGAAACTCCAGCCGGTCGAGGATCTCCTTCAATACCTGCCCGGCGACCTGTTCCTCCCGCGGCGAAAGGGTGACGGCGGCGAAGGCGTCCCTCGCCCCCTCGAGCGAAAGCCGGGCGTAATCGGAGATCGCGAGGCCGTTGATTTTGACCGCCCGGCTCTCGGGCCGCAGGCGCGCCCCCCCGCAGGCGGGGCAGTCTTCGGCGCGGAAGAGGCGGTCGAGCTCCTCCCGGGTTCCGGGGCTCTGGTTCTCCCCGAGCAGGTCCTCAAGCCATGGCCCGATCCCCCGCCGCCCCTCCCCCCCGTGGAAATAGGCGTCGCGCGCCGCCTTCGGCAATTTCCCGAACGGGGTCGACGGGTCGATCCCGCGCC
Source organism: Acidobacteriota bacterium (assembly GCA_012729555.1). NCBI lineage: Bacteria > Pseudomonadati > Acidobacteriota > Acidobacteriota bacterium. The sequence continues at coordinate 2,351 of JAAYCX010000028.1, read as the reverse complement.
TCCGGGCGAGACCGAGGAGGGTGTCCTTCAGGTGCTCCGCGATCCGGGCGTTGCCGACCGGAAATGCCATTTCCGCGAGCGGGAGGCCCGGGTCCGGGACGAGGCTCTCCGGGTTGAAGACCTGCCGCGTCCCCATGCCGCCGCATTCGGGGCAGGCGCCGTGGCGCGAGTTGAAGGAAAAGGAGCGGGGCTCCAGGGTCGCCACGCTGACGCCGCAGTCAAGGCACGCCTGGCGCTCGGAAAAGAGGCGCTCCCCGAGTTCGAGCGCCTCGACCGTCACCAGCCCCTCGGCAAGTTCGAGCGCCTTGCGCACCGAGGACTCCAGCCTTCCACCGAGGCCGGGCTTGACGACGACCCGGTCGACGACCACCTCGATCGTGTGGTTGCGGGTCCTGGCCAGGGGGATCGCCTCCTCGAGGTCGTGCATCCGCCCGTCCACCCGCACCCGCACGTACCCCTTCTTGAGGTATCTCTCGAACAGCTGCCGGAATTCCCCCTTCCTGTCCCGCACCACCGGGGCCATCACCACCACCCGCGTCCCCTCAGGGTATTCCAGGATCTGCTGCACGATCCGGTCGGCCGTCTGCGCCGCGATCGGCTTGCCGCACCGGGGGCAGTGGGGGCGCCCGACGGAGGCGAACAGCAGCCGGGCGTAGTCGTAAATCTCGGTGATGGTCCCGACCGTGGAGCGGGGGCTGCGGCTGGTGGTCTTCTGCTCGATGCTGATCGCGGGGGAGAGCCCCTCGGCGCTGTCCAGCTCCGGCTTTTCCATCCGCTCCAGGAACTGCCGCGCGTAGGTCGAGAGCGATTCGATGTAGCGCCGCTGCCCCTCCGCGTAGATGGTGTCGAAGGCCAGGCTCGATTTGCCCGACCCGGACAGGCCGGTGACGACCGTGAGCCTGTGCCTCGGGATTTCGAGGCTGAGGTTGCGGAGGTTATGCTGGCGCGCGCCGCGTATGACGATCTTTTCTAGCATGCATCGCCCAAATGGATCATTGTACGGCCGGAACCCGGCGGGCTCAAGGCTTCCTTCGGCGCCCGAATTGACTCACATTAAATGTTACCCAAAATGGACTTAAAAGGGATCGTTGACTCATATTTCATGTTACCGGGGATTGGACCCCGAGGAAGCTGGAATTATGAGTCCACGAACCAAACTCGAATATCTCGAAACCGTACTTAAACGCTACCGGCGTTGCGACAGAATTGGCAAGAGCCACATCCTGGATGAGCTCTGTGCCAATTGCGGATTTCATCGAAAGCATGCGATCCGTTTGCTGCGAAAGTTAAAGCGCCGCCGACGAGTTCAACTCGGTCACCGGGGCCCCAAGCCGGTTTATAACACGGATGAAATCCTCCAGCCGCTCAAGAAGATTTGGCTTGCGGCCAATCTCCCGTGCTCGAAACGATTGAAGGCCATCCTGCCTCTTTGGCTCCCCGGCTACGAGCATCGGTATGGCTCGCTACTTCCGGATAATCTGAAGCTGCTACAGCGCATTTCTGCCGCCACCATCGACCGGTTGCTGAAGCCCATTCGTGTTCGTCACACACGACACTGCACAACCAAACCAGGAACCCTGCTTCGTAACCAAATCCCCATCGCCACCGAGCAATGGAACCAGAGCAAACCTGGTTTTCTTGAGGCAGACACCGTCGCTCACTGTGGTGAATCCATGGCTGGCCAATTCGCCTATACCATTGATTGTGTTGATATTGCCACCGGATGGAGCGAGCAACGTGCCGTTTGGGGCCGAGGCGAAACCGATGTCTTGATGCAGATCCGCCACATCGAACAATCTCTTCCATTCCCCCTGCTTGGATTCGACTGCGACAACGGATCCGAGTTTCTCAACCACCACCTCCTGCGCCATTTCCGTGATCGCTCCAAGCCGGTTCTTTTCACCCGCAGCCGTGCTTACCACAAAGATGACAACGCCCACATTGAGCAGAAAAACTGGACCCACGTGCGACAGTGGCTCGGCTATGATCGTTTCGATAATCCTCGGGTCGTTTCTTTGCTCAATGACCTCTACTGCAACGAATGGCGTCTATTCCAAAACTTCTTCTGTCCCTCTGTTAAACTCCTGGACAAAAAAAGGGTGGGTTCCAAAACCATCAAGATTCACGATAGCCCTAAAACTCCATACCAACGAGTGCTCGAATCCTCTCATGTCTCTCAGGAGATCAAAACGGATCTTGCAACCAGATTTGTCTCACTGAACCCATTCACACTCAGAGAATTCATCGAGAGAAAGCTTAAAAATATCTTCCAATCCTGCTATAAGCAGACCATATGTGGTCAACGATCCACTGAGGCCCGCTTCGGTAACATTTAATTATGAGTCAACGGG
>JAAYCX010000027.1 GCA_012729555.1 Acidobacteriota bacterium | reverse complement strand
GGTAAAATGCCCCCCATAGTCAAGATGGTGCTTTCGCAGTCGACATAATGCTTATCAGAAGAGGGGAGGGGGAAGGGAATACCGGCTGGCGCCCTGACGAAAACGGCGGCTGATCCTCCCTATCCTTCAGCTCTTCCCGAGCATCTCTCTGAATAGCCACAAGGGGAGTGATGGAGATTCTCGGGTTGGTCGAGCCAAGCTCTCCCAGCCCGAGACGCAATACCAAGCCATTTTTCAAATCGCCTGGAGGACGAAATATGGCGGAAATACGTTTCCCCCTCTGAGAAGGGCTATTTGCGATGCAGGCGATTTCGGTTCAGGCACATCTCGGGAAAGGAATCAGGCGGTTCTGAGCAAGGAAGCTTCGACGGCATCGGGGACGGTGATCAGGACGAACCAGTCCTTCGGATAGAGATAATCCTCGCCGCTTTCATCGATGATCCTGATGTCGCCGACTTTTTCAGCTTCCGGATCCGGGAGCACGCGGTAGATCTTGTGGCGTTCCAGGGAAGCCGGATAGCCCTCGTTTTTAAGACAAACAACAAATCCCGGCTGGGTTTTCTTTAAGTTGCGCATAGGTTTCCATTATTCGAGATAACGTTTTTTCTTAAACTCTTTTCTGCCTATTCCGTGGGCCTCGTACCAATGGAGCTCGGCCCTGACGACGCGCCCGTTTGTGAGGCGGATTTTAGCCTCCCCCTTCATCTTGCGCCATCGTCCGCTGCCGTACTGTTTCTCAAGCCTTGGAAGCTCCCGGATGCGTTTGCCGATGGCAATGGTCACAACGTTCGCAAACTCTTCCAGTATATCAAAATCGGGCATAGGGCTACGAGCGTCCCGCTTTTTCGAGGACGGTATCGAGGAAGCGAATGACTCTCTTCAAACCCGAGCCGCACAGGAAGGGCACATTCCCATCCGAGCGGCGCAGAAGAACGTGCTCCTACAACTTCTCGAGCTTCACCATGCATGCAGCGTAACACACGCGGGCAGTCCACGTCCATTCCCGCCCGGCTGTGACGAGGCCCGGCGGCGAGTTCGCCCGAAGACTTCGCCTCAAGCGGGTGGAAACCGGCGGTTTTCCGAGCCTCCACCCATGCGTACTCCTCGCCGGAAGCGGCCGAAGGGGCGTTTGCCGTCGCCCTGGGCCAGGCCGAGCCGGAGGCGGGAGCAGACGGTAACCCTTCCCCCGAGCAGCGCATGTTTTCGTGCAAAAAGAGGCTGGAGAGGGCGATGGAACGAGCAAACTCCTATTGATTGGAAATACAAACAGGAGCACTAAAGGTTCAGGCTTGTTTGCATGCAATAAATTATTGCGCAGCCTGGTTACGGGTAGTGGTAATCTAATGGCACAGGCTGAGAGTGCAACGGCGCCACATCCCAACGCAACCGATGAATGCCCATGCGGATCCCCGGCAGGGAGAGGAGGGTTCGTGAGGCAAAAAACAGGGAAAGCGGCCGAGCGGGTTTGGGAGCCTCGCGTCGAAACCTTCAATGGGTGTTGCCGATCGTGTTGGGGATCGTGATGCAATGTATTCGGAAAGCGTGGGGGGCAGGCGCATGAACAGGTTATGGCTGGCATTGCTGGTAATCGCGGCTGGTGTCGCCGGCAGCACGTCCGCTGCGGCCCAGGTCGGTGAGGACGGGGCGCGGGAACAATTCACCGTGCGGGTGGCGGTCGAGGAGGTGAGGCTCGACGCGGTGGTGCTCGACAAAAAGGGGCGGCCGATCACCGACCTGACCGCCGCGGATTTCGAGATCTACCAGGACACGCTGCCGCAGGAGGTGACGTCCGCGACCTACATCTCCAACCAAACCGCCCCGGAGGCGGCCCCCCGCCTGCCGGGGAAACGGCCGAAGGCGCTCGCGCCGCTCCCCGCCCCGGCGCCGGAGCCGGAGGAGGTGAACCGCACGATCGTGTTCGTGGTGGACGACATGTCGATGCGGTTCGAGCACGTCCATTACGCCCGGATGGCGATGCAGAATTTCGTGGAGAAGCAGATGCAGCCGGGCGACATGGTCGCCATCCTCAGGACGGGGTACGGCAACAGCGCGCTGCAGATGTTTCTCGCGGACAAGGGGCAGCTGCTGGCCCGGATCGAAAAGGTGCGCTGGGGATCCAACGCCGGGCGCGACGTCGAGTTCGACCGCGCCAACTACAACCTGAACTATATCTTCGACAGCCAGATCTCGACCATCCGCTACGCCCTGGGGGCGCTCGGGCGCCTTCCCGGGCGCAAGGCCGTGATCGTCCTTTCGGCGCAGCCCACCATCCCCAAGCCGATCTACACCACGGTGGAGGACATGTTCGCCGGCAAGGACATCGATTTCTACTACCGCGTCCTCAGGCAGTACAACCAGCTGGCCGACGAGGCGCTGCGGAGCGGGGCGGTGGTGCACGTGATGGACGTCCGGGGGCTCCTGGCCCCCGACACCAACGTCTGGACCCGGGGGGAAAGCCCCGGGAGGGACTTCAGCGGGTTCGGGGAGAACTTTTCGGACGGGCAGAACCCCCTGCCGCAGAAGACCGGCGGCACCTTCGTGCAGAACGCCAACTTCATGGTCGACGGGGTCGGGGAGGAAGTGGGGAACATGCTGCGGGGGTACTACCTCCTTTCCTACTCCCCCCCGGCGACGACGTTCAAGGAGAACCGCAGGGACATCTACCACCGCGTGACCATCAAGGTCAAACGGAAGGGGGCGACCGTGCACACGCGCGACGGCTTCTACGGGAGGGCGGCCGACGAGGCGGGTCCCCCGGAGCGGCACCCGCTCCAGGAGGCGATCTTCTCCCCCTTCCAGTTCAGGGACCTCGGCGTCAGCCTGGCCTCGGGCTACATCGACGGCGCCGGGGCGGGGTACGTGCTCCGCTCCTGGATCCACCTCGACTCCCGGAACCTGACCCTCAGGGAAAAGCCGGGGGAGGGGCATTTCGCCGAGGTCGAGACCGTGGCCCTGACCTCCGACATCGACGGCTGGGTGCACGACTCCCGGTTGCTCCGCTACCTCTTCCGGATCCCGGAGGAGAACCTCGACTGGGTGCGCGAGCACGGGATCCGTTTCTCGCTGCTCCTGCCGGTCAGGAAGCCGGGGGCCTATTACGTCCGCGCGGCGGTCCGGGACATCGATTCGGGCAAGATCGGGTCGGCCTACCAGTTCATCGAGATCCCCGACCTCGGGAAGGACCGGCTGGCGCTCTCCGACATCTTCGTTCTCGCCACGGCGGAAGACGCCGAGTGGATCCGCTCGGGGACGGCGCGGGAACTGGAGGAAACCGTCTTCACTCCGGTCCTGGGGCGGGACGACGGCCGCAGCCCGGCGCTGCGGCAATACGCCGCCGGGGACAACTTCCGGCACATGGCGGTGCTCTATCACGCGAAGGTCAAAAAGGAGGAGCCGGCCGACCTGGAACTGCAGTCGGTCCTTTACCGGGACGGCGTCGAGGTGTTCCGGAGCGCGCCGCAGCCGCTCGATGTCCGGGGGCTGACAAACTTCGACCGGATCCCCGTCACCCAGAAGCTCACCCTGGGGAAGGACCTGGCCGCGGGGGACTACGTGCTGGAGCTCCTGGCCCGGGACAAGCGGAGAAAGGAGAAGGACGGGCTCGTGTCCCAGGCGCTCGATTTCCAGATCACGGCGCCGCCGGCTTCACCCGCCGGACCGTGAGCTTCTCCCGCCTGGGGATGCCGTGGCCGGAGAGGGGGGCGATCTCGAACTCGATCGTGTCTCCCCTCAGCTTCCCCACGTAGAAATAGGAGCTGGTGCGGCCCCCGACCACCTGCTCGAGGGAGAAGGAGATCTTGTCCCCCGAGACCTTCCCGTCCCGGATCGGGTATTCGTACTCGGGGTAGGCCAGGACCGACCCTTTCAGCTCTCCGCCGTCGAGGTAGAAATCGAAGATCGTTCTGGCCAGGCTCCCGTCCGCGGCGGCCGTCTTCACCTCCCACTCCCCGCTGACGAGGTCCTCGTCCGGCGCCGCCAGGGCCGCCACGGCCGCCAGGGCCATGAAAACGGCAACAACGAGCGGCTCACCTCTCCGCGGTGTATTCATAACTCGCCATTATGACGGATTCGGCTCCCAAAGGCCACTGCCCCTGGCTCCCCCGTGAGGCGGGGGCGGGATGGGCGACCTGGCTGTTTTTTATCGTACTGTAAAATGGACTTGGCTATTTTTTACTTATGTGATAAATAGCCAGGATGGGGGAGCGCCATGGAACGCCGCTACATTCATCCGATGGTTCGGGAAGACCTGAAGTCGAAGATGGTCTTCGTCGCCGGTCCGCGACAATGCGGAAAGACTACCCTGGCCGAAGCGGTTCTGGAGGAATACGGCCGCGGGGCCTACTTCAACCTGGACAGCGCCCTGGATCGACGTACCGTGCTCAAGCAGCGGTGGGGTGAAGAAAAGGATCTGGTGGTTTTCGATGAACTTCACAAGTACGGGAGATGGAAGAGGTGGCTTAAGGGGGTTTTTGATACCCGGCCGCAAGGTCAGACCTATCTGGTGACCGGAAGCGCCCGGCTTGATGTGTATCGGCGGGGGGGTGATTCGATGCTTGGACGTTATCATCTCTGGCGGCTTCATCCCTTCTCTCTTTCCGAGTTGCCCCCTCAAGTGCCGCGCAGGGAGGCCCTGACCCGGTTGATGAACCTGGGCGGTTTTCCGGAACTTCTTCTTTCCGATAGCGAGCGGACCGCCCGCCGCCTGCGCCGGGAAAGAATGGACAGAGTCTTTCGGGAGGACATCCGGGATCTGGAGAATGTCCGGGACCTGTCGCTGTTGCGGCTCTTCCTGGATGCCCTGCGTAGCCGCGTAGGCAGCCCCGTCACGCTGGCGAAGCTTGCGGGGGATCTTGAAATCTCCCCGGTCACGGCAAAAAAGTGGCTGGAGCTCCTGGAGCGCATGTATGTGATCTTCACCGTCTGGCCCTTGTCCAGGGGGCTTCCCCGGGCCATTCGCAAACCTCCGAAGGTCTATTTCTACGATACCGGCGATGTCATCGGCGACGAGGGGGCCAAGGCTGAAAACCTGGTGGCCTGCGAACTCAAGAAGCTGGCCGAATTTCGGGAGGACTTCGAAGGATATCGGGTCGACCTCAAATACCTCAGGGACAAGGAGGGCCGGGAGATCGATTTTGCATGGATCGAGAACGGCAGGCTTCGGGAGCTTCTGGAGGTCAGACTCTCCGATGACGGTTTGCATAAGGCGCTGGTCTATTACGCGGAACGGATGAAGCCGGAGCGGGCCACCCAGGTTGTGTTCAACCTGCGCAGAAGCTATTCCCTGGCCCGGATGGATGTGGTTTCTCCCCTTGACCGATTTTGCGGGCGGCTGGCGCCGGAAGGATCCGCCGGAGCCTGAGGTTGCATGGCGTCCAGCCGGTCGCGGATCCCCTGCCAGGAGTTGCGGGCGCCGCACCCGGGGTTCGGGCACTTCAGGAGATTGGCGTAGGGGGTTTCCTCGCTCCGGAGCGCCCCCGTCCCGCAGGAGAAGCAGGGGAGGGCGAGCCGGTCGGCCAGGCGCTGGAGCGTCGCGGCGTCGATTCGCCGCAGCCGGCCGCACTCCCGGCAGAGCGCGACGACCCCCTCCTGGGTGATCGCGAGCTCCTCGGTCCGGCCGCACCCGGGGCAGGGCGTTCGGGTGAGCGCGGGTTCCAGTTCTGCCAGCCGTTCGAGCACCCGGTTGGGGCGGGCCGGAGGAGGGCCCGCTTCTTCCAGGGGCCCCTCTCCGGGCGGGGGGGAGAGCAGGTCTTCCATCCCCCCGGCGAGTCCCCACCCCCCTTCGTCCTCGTCGGGGGCGAAGTCCACGGCGGCGCCCGGCTCGAGTTCCAGGACGCAATCCTCCCCGCCCGCCCCCGTCAGGCGCACTCGCGCCTTCCCTTCGGCCGTTTCGACCAGCTCGATCCGCGCGACCCGAAGGATCAGCTCCATGTCATTTCCCCCCGCCGAGCCGCAGGGCCAGGGCCTTGATATGGGCCGGCGTCGTCCCGCAGCAGCCGCCGACGAGGCGCGCGCCCGCTTCGGCCGCGCGCACGGTCCCCGCGGCGAAATCCTCCGGCGTCATGCGGAACACGGTACGGCCGTCGACCAGCAGGGGACGGCCGGCGTTCGGCTGGATCATGACCGGCAGCGCGCACGACTCCCGGAAGAGGGGGACCAGGGCGGCCATTTCGAGGGGGGCGAGGTCGCCGCAGTTGGCGCCCACGGCCGTCGCTCCCGCCTCCTCCAGCGCCCGGGCGCAGTCGGCGACCGAGTTTCCCATCACCGTCCGCGCCCCCTTCGGCGTCATTTTGAACGTCATCGACACGAGGACGGGGAGCGCGGGCGCCGCCTCGCGGCACGCGCCCAGCGCCACGAGCGCTTCCGGGAGGCTGATCATGGTTTCCACGATGAAACCGTCCACCCCCCCTTCGGCCAGCGCCGCGGCCTGTTCGAGGTAGGCGGCGCGGGCGTCCTTTTCCGCGAGGGGCCCGACGGGAGCCAGCAGCTTCCCCGTGGTGCCGATATCGCCCAGGACGTACCGCCCCGTGCCGGCGGCCGAGCGCGCGATCGCGGCGCCGGCCCGGTTTCCCGCCTGGATGTCGACGCCCGACCCGGCCGCCTGCGCGGCGACGCGGTTCAGGGTCAGGGTATGGGTGATGATGAGGTCCGCGCCCGCGGCGGCGTAGGCCCGGTGGACCGCCCCGACGGCGTCGGGGTGGCTGAGGCAGGTTTCCGCCCCCATCGGCAGCCCGGCCTCGCCGAGCTGGGTCCCCATCCCCCCGTCGAGCAGCAGGGGGCGCCCGCCGGCCGTTATCCGTTCGTCGAGCGTCATACCCTGTTCCGGGTCCATGAAATCATCTTTCTCCACCTGCGGGGGACGGGGAGGCGGTGCGGGGTGACCGCCTCGCTCACGAAGCGCACGTCCTCCACGGAATAGAAGGCGTTGGGGTTGAACCGCTTGATCGTTTCGACCACCATCGGGATGTCGCTCCGCTCCACGATGGTGAAGATCACCTTGACCGGGCCGGTGGACCCCACCGCGTCGTGCGAGGTGACCCCGAAGCCGGAGGAGCGGAGGAAGGCGACCAGCCCGTCCCCCTCCCGGCGGGTGATGGTGCGGATGACGACCCTGCCGATGGAAAGGCGGTTTTCGATGACGAGGCCGATGATGTTCCCGGCGGCGAAGCCGGCGGCGTAGGCGATGTAGCAGAGCGGGTTGTCGAGGCTCTGGAAAATCTGCCGGATCACCATGAGCCAGATCAGGACCTGGACGAAGCCGAAAAACGCGGCCAGGTAGCGGAGGCTCCGGTTGATGAAGATGATGCGCAGCGTGTCGAGGCTCACGTCGGCGATCCGCGCCAGGAAGATCAGGAGCGGGAGCACCCCGTAGACGTAGAGCGGGGAATTGAGAAACGCCGGCATGTCCATGAAGACTTTGTATCATTTCCGGGGGATTTCGTCCACGGCCGCGATCCGGCCATAGGAAGGCGGATCGCCCCATGCTATCCTGACTGCATGTTCATCAAGACCCTGAGGACCGCCCGGCGCTGGATCATGATCGTCTTCGGCTTCACGCTGATGGGCCTGGGCCTGCTTTTGGCCATCCCGGGGATTCCCGGGCCCGGCCTGGCCGTGGTCTGGGCCGGCCTGGCCATCCTGGCGGTCGAGTTCCTCTGGGCCCGCCGGCTGTTGAAGAGGTTCCAGGAGGAGGGGATGCGGCTGAAGGACCTCCTCTTCCGCAGGAAGGGGGGGCGGCCAAAGCCGGACCCGGCGCCGGGGACGCAGGCATCGGGGACCGACTAGTCCAGCGCTTCGGACCGCCGCTCCGGCAGGAGCATGGAGGCCGCCACCGAGAGTCCGAGCAGGCAGGCGATGACGCCGAGCGACAGGGCGATGGGCACCCGCACCAGGTCCACGAGCAGCATCTTGACCCCGACGAAGGCGAGCACCAGGCCGAGCCCCACCTTGAGGTAGCGGAAGCGCCCCAGCATCCCCGCGAGCAAAAAGAAGAGGGCGCGCAGCCCCAGGACCGCGAAGATGTTGGAAGTGAAGACGATGAAGGGGTCGCGGGTGATGGCGAAGACGGCGGGGATCGAGTCGAGGGCGAAGACGATGTCGGTCGCCTCGATCATGACGAGGACCGCGAGCAGGGGGGTGGCGAACCAGCGCCCGGCGCGCCGGACCACGAAGCGGGCGCCGTGGTACTCCGGCACCGAGGGGAGGACGCGCCGGATCAGGCGCAGCACGGGGTTGCGCTCCGGCTCGATCCCCTCGTCCCGCGCCGCCAGGAGCTTGAGGCCGGTGAAGACCAGGAAGGCGCCGAACAGGTAGAGGACCCAGTGAAAGGCGGCGATCAGGGCCGTCCCCGCCGCGATGAAGAGGGCGCGCATGACCAGGGCGCCGAGGATGCCCCAGAAGAGGACCCGGTGCCGGAGCGCCGCGGGAACCGCGAAGTAGGTGAAGAGGACCAGGAAGACGAAGAGGTTGTCGACCGAGAGGGCTTTTTCGATCAGGTAGCCGGTAAAAAACTCCAGGGCCCGCTCCCGCCCGAACCAGTGATAGATCCCCGCGTTGAACAGCAGGGCGAGCGCGATCCAGACCAGGGACCAGGCGAGGGCCTCCCGCGTGCTCACCTCGTGCGCCCGGCGGTGGAACACCCCCAGGTCGAGCGCCAACATCGCCAGGATGAAGATGATGAACCCGGCCCACAGCTCCGGCGTGCCGATCCCCGCTCCCATGAGACTCCGCTCCTCTCCAGTGGACGCCCATCATACGGGGTCCCCGTTACTTCGACAAACAGATAATATAAGCTTTATCATTCGATTCAGACGAAGTATGATCCCGCCATGGAATGGATCAACTACCACCACCTGCTCTACTTCTGGCGCGTCGCGCGCGAAGGGGGGCTCGCCCGCGCGAGCGCCGGACTCGGCCTGGCGCAGTCGACCGTCAGCAAGCAGATCCACCAGCTCGAGGCGGCGCTCGGCCACCCCCTCTTCGCCCGCAAGGGGCGGCGCCTGGTCCTGACCGAAAGCGGCAGGGTGGTCTACCGCTACGCGGAGGAGATCTTCAGCCTGGGGCGGGAGCTTGTGGACACCCTGGGGGACCGCCCGGTCGGCCAGCCGCTCAGGGTCACGGTCGGGGTGGCCGACGTGGTGCCCAAACTCGTGGCGGAACGGGTGCTCCTGCCGGCGTTCGCTTCGGGGCCGGTGCGCCTCGTCTGCCGGGAAGGGCGGTCGGACCGGCTCCTGGCCGAGCTGGCACTGTACGAGCTCGACCTGGTCCTGACCGACGCCCCGGCCGCCCCGACCGCGAAGGTCCGGGCCTACAGCCGCCTGCTCGGGGGGTCGGAGGTGGCCTTTTTCGCCCGGCCGCCCCTGGCCTCCCGGCTGCGGCGCGGCTTCCCCCGCTCCCTCGACGGCGCCCCGCTCCTCCTCCCCACCGCCGACACGATGATGCGGCGCTCGCTCGAGCGGTGGTTTGCCGACCGCGGCCTCCGCCCCGCCCTGCTGGGGGAGTTCGAGGACAGCGCCCTGCTGGGCGCCTTCGGCCAGCAGGGGGTCGGGGCCTTCCCCGCCCCCACGGTGATCCGCCGGGAGATCGAGGGGCAGCTCGGGGTGCGCTGGGTGGGCGACGCCTCCGGGGTGCGGGAGTCGCTCTACGCGCTGACGGCCGAGCGCCGGATCCAGAACCCGGCCGTGGCCGGCATCTGCGACGCGGCGGAAGCGTGGTTGGGGACCTCGGCCGGCAAAGATCGTTGATCCGGCGGCCCGCGGCCGGGTTACAATCGCCCCATTCCGATCAGGCGACGTTTTTTCTAAGAAAATCCGCGGACGATCGTCATTCAGGGTAGAGAGACGGCAAACAACGACGAGGGCCGAGCATGCCGGACGCCAGCTGGATTTCACCCATCCTCGACGAGTACGAAGGGCCGCTCGTGCGCTACGCCTCTCACATCACCCGGGATCCCGAGCGGGCGCGCGAGGTGGTGCAGGACACCTTCCTCCAGCTCTGCCGCCGGGGCCCCGGCCCGATCCGCGACCACCTGGGGCAGTGGCTCTACACCGTCTGCCGCAACCGCGCCCTGGATGTGCTTAGAAAGGAGCGACGCATGACCGGAATCAGCGCTGCCCGGCTCGGCGCCCGACCTCACCCGGGGCCCGAAATATCGGCGGCCCTGGAGCTGCAGGAGCGCCTGGCCGGCATTCTGAAAATCCTCGACACCCTCCCCGCCAACCAGCAGGAGGTCCTGCGGCTCAAGTTCCAGGGGGATCTGAGCTACCAGGAGATCAGCCGCGTCACCGGCCTGTCGGTGAGCAACGTCGGTTTTCTCATCCACGCGGGACTGAAGACCATCCGGGAAAGGGTCCGGACCGAACCGGCCCCGGGGAGGGCGAAATGAACAGAGACCTGAACGACCCCATCTGGACCGCCTACGCGCTCGGGGAGGTCACCGATGAAAAGGAGCGGGCGGAACTGGAAGCGATCGTGGGCGCATCCCCCGAAATCGCCGCGCTGGTGGCGGAGATCCGAGAGACGGCCGACCTCCTCGCGCGCGAGCTGATGACGGGGCCGGAGCCGGGCCTGGCGCCGGCCCAGCGAGCGGCCGTCCAGACGCGGGCGGCATCCGGAAAAACCTGGTTCGGGGTGCGCCCCGCCTGGGCCCTGGCGGCCGCCGCGGCCGTGATCCTCTTCGTGTCCTTCCTGGCGCAGCGGCAGCTGTTCCGGCCCGACCCCGGCCGGGAGCGGATGGCCGCCGTCCTCCATCAGACCGCCGAAAGCGCGGTCCCGCCGCCGGCTATGGAGGAGAAGAGCCTGGCGCCGGCCGGGCCTTCGGCCCCGCAACCCGAAAGAGCCGAATCCGCCCCTCCGGAGGCCGACGCTGCAGCCGCGCCGGGCCCGGTACCCGCGCTCCCGTCGCCGGTGCAGGAGACGTCGGTTCCGCAGCCGCCTCCCAGCGGCAACGAACGCACCGAGGGCCCCCAGAATTTGCTTTTGGAGGAATCTCTTGCCCAGCTGCCTCTGGCCTCGAACGACGTGATGGACCTGATCAACATCATGGGCGGCGTGGTCAAGGCCGAGGACCCCATCTTCAGCGACAACACCCAGACCTTCGCGGGCGTGGCGGCCGGGAACATCAATATCCAGCGCGACGGGGTCACGGTGAGCGAGGTCCGGCACAAATCGGGGACCGTATCCCGGAGCCGCGTCGATCCGGAACTTGTGGGCGAGTTTAAAAGGCTCCTTGCGCCCGTGGATGCGGAGATGGGGCGTGGCGTGGTGCGCGGGCCGGGCGGGGGTTTCAACACCGAAGCGTACGCCGCGCGGACCGAAAACCCCTTCCTCGACGCGCTGGAGAATCCCCTCTCCACCTTTTCGATCGACGTGGACACGGCGTCCTACTCGAACGTGAGGCGGTTCCTGGAAAGCGGGCGGAGGCCACCCGCCGACGCCGTCCGGATCGAGGAGCTGGTCAACTACTTCGATTACGCCTACGCGCCCCCGACCGACGGCAAGCCCTTCGCCGTCCACTTCGAGCTGGCCGAGGCCCCCTGGCAGCCGGAGCACCGGCTGCTGCGCATCGGCCTCAAGGGGCGGGAGATCGAGGCGGGGAAGCGGCCGGCGAGCAACCTCGTCTTTCTCATCGACGTTTCCGGGTCGATGGCGCCTCGCAACAAGCTCCCGCTCGTGAAGGAGGCCCTGGGGCTGCTGGTGGACCGGATGACCGAGTCGGACCGGGTCGCCATCGTGGTCTACGCGGGGAACACGCGCGTGTGGCTCCCCCCGACCGGGGGGGACCGCAAGGAGCGGATCCGGGAGGCGATCGGCGAACTGCGCTCCGGGGGGAGCACGGCGGGCGCCTCCGGGATCCGGCTGGCTTACCGGACGGCCGAGGAGAACTTCATCCGCGGGGGGGTCAACCGCGTCATCCTCGCCACCGACGGCGACTTCAACGTCGGCGTCACCAGCCACGGGGAGCTGACGCGCCTCATCGAGGAGAAGGCCGACACCGGCGTCTACCTCAGCGCCCTGGGGTTCGGGATGGGGAACTACAAGGACTCCACCCTGGAGCTGCTGGCCGACCGGGGGCGGGGCAATTACGCCTACATCGACGGTCTCGGCGAGGCGAAAAAGGTGCTGGTGGAGCAGATGGACGCGACGCTGGTGGCGATCGCCAGGGACGTGAAGATCCAGGTGGAGTTCAACCCCCGGCACGTGGGGGCCTACCGCCTGATCGGGTACGAGAACCGCCTCATGGCGAAGGAGGACTTCAACGACGACGCCAAACGGGCGGGCGTGATCGGGGCGGGACACGCCGTGACCGCGCTCTACGAGCTGGTGCCTCCGGAAGCGGCGGGGAAACCTGGAGTGGACCCGCTCAAGTACCGGAAGCCGGCGCCGGTCTCGGCCGCGGCCGCGGGCGACGAGCTGGTTACGGTCAAGATCCGCTCCAAGGAGCCGGAAGGGGACCGGAGCGTGCTTTACGAGTACACGGTCAAAAACGCGCCCGGGAAGTTCGCCCGCGCCTCGGGGGACTTCAAGTTCGCCGCAGCCGTCGCCGCCTTCGGCCTGGTCCTCGGCGATTCCGCCCACCGGGGCAGCGCCGATCTCGAACGCGCGCTCGAGTGGGCTAAGGAGGGGAAGGGGGCCGACCCGAACGGCTACCGCGGGGAGTTCATCCGCCTGGTCCACCGGGCCATCTCCTTCGGGAAATAGGCCCGGAATCCCGGCCGGCCCCGTTTTCTGATACAATCGCCTCATCGGCCATAGCGGACTTGAGAAAATCTGGAACGGGACGGGGCGGGCGCGTATGTCACATTGCGGCCCCCTTGAGGACGCCGGGACCGGGCGCGGATCGGCACCGGAGAGACCGGAGTGAGGATGGGAGGGGCGCCGGGAAACGACGATTCGGGCCTGATCCGGGCGGCGCGCGACGGCGACCGGGATGCCTTCGGCCTGCTGGTGGAGCGGTACCGGGACGCGGTGTGGCGGACGGTGCGCCGCACCCTGGGCAACACGGCCGACGCCGAGGACGCGGTCCAGGAGGTTTTCATCCGCGCCCTGGTGGGGCTCGACCGGTTCGACCCGCGCTACCCCTTCGCCCCCTGGATCCTCCGGATCGCCGCCAACTACTGTATCGACCGGCTCCGGCGGCGGAAGACGGACCGGACCCGGCTCTGGAGCGACCTATCGGAGTCGGAGGAGCGGCGGGTGCTCGAGCGGATGTCCACCCTCCCGCACGCTGATGAGGGGGAGCCCGACCGGGGCCGGTATCTCGAGGTGGCCCGGGGGCTGCTCGAACGGCTCCCCGCGAAGCGGCGCATGGCGTTCGTGCTCCGGGAGATCGAGGGGCGGGAGTACGCCGAGGTCGCCGCTGCCCTGGGGGTCCCGGAGACTACCGCCCGCGTGCGCGTCTGGCGCGCGCGCCACGAGCTCCACCGGGAGTTTCGGAAACTGGAGAAGAAGGGGGAAGGATGAAAAGGCCCTGCAGCCTGTTTGACCGTTACCGGGACGGCATGCTCGATCCCCTGGAGGCGCGGCGGTTCGAGTCCCACCTCGACTCCTGCCCCTCCTGCCGGGAGCGGCGGCTGCTCCTGGACAACCTCGCGCACCTGGTCCGGGAGGAGGAGATCGGGACGGCGCGCCTGGCGTCCCGGGCGATCGCCGGGCGCGCGTTCGACCGTGGGCGCTCCTGGGACGTGCTCCTCCTCTCCTGGCTGCGCCCCGCCCCCGTCTGGTCCGGGCTGGCCGCGCTGGCGCTTTTGCTGCTCCTGTTCGGGGGGGGCTCTCCCGGCCCGGCCCCGGAACCGGCGGGACTGGACGCGCTGTTGGCCACGGCGGGTACCGAGCGCCCGGTCGAGGAGTTCGGGGACGAGGAAATGGAATCGTGGCTGACGGGGGGGGACCTCCGATGAAGACGAGGCAGAGCGCCCTGGCCGTCATCGTCGCCGTGCTCCTGGTCGGCGTCCTGCTGGGCTGGGGGGGGCGTCATTTTCTGGGGATCCCGGGGCACCCGGCCGCGGGCGAGGCGGGGCGGACCCGGGCGCACACCGACCGGCTGGCCGCCCGGCTCGACCTCAGCGGGGAGCAGCAGGCCCGGCTCCACGAGATCCTGGAGGAAAGCCGCGGCCGGATCGCCCGCAGCAGGACGGGGTGGGAGTCGGAGCTCGAGGCCATCCGCAAGGAGACCAACGACCACATCGCCGCCATCCTCGACGAGGGGCAGAAGAAGAAGTATCTCGAGATCCTCGAGGAGGCCGACCGGCGCGGCCGCTCGTCCCACGAGGGACGCGGCGGCCACGGCCGGCGCTGACGATCCATTCTCCTAAAACCGGAAGGTGTACTGCAGCTTGACCGTCCCGCGGTCGAAGCTCGACACGTAGTCGTGCTCGAAAGTCCTGAACCAGCCCCGGTTCCAGACGAAGAAGAGGTCGCTCCCCGGTTTGAGGATCCAGCGGAAGCGGGTCTGGAAGCCGAGGATGCGCGATTCCGTGTCGTACTGCACCAGGTTGGCCCAGGAGACGTTGGGGGTGAAGTTGACGTTGCCCCGCAGCGAGAAGAGCTGGGTGAAGAAATCGCCCGCCGGCAGGCTGACGTCGGCCCGCTCCGCCCCCGCGCCGACGAGGAGGTGGTGGCTCGGCTTGAGGGTCAGGTCGAGCGCCAGGTCCCTCCGCGTCCCGTCGTAGAAGCTGCCGAACTGGGCCTCGAAGGAGGCCACCCAGGGGCGCTTGGTCGCCGTCTCCACGCTCACGCCGTAGCGGTCGAAGCGGTAGGCGCCGGCGGGGACGGTGACCTCCCGGCTGATCGGGAAGGGGACGGTGAGGCGCTCGAACTGGGGGACGATCGAGACCTCGAACTCGTCCCCCGAGTTGAACTCCACTTCCAGGGGGGTGATGTCCAGCCGCCAGTTGTCCACCCGGTTGTCCAGGTCGGTGATCAGTTCCGGGAAGAGCTGGAAACTGACCTGCCGGATCCCGGCCTTTTCGGGCCGGGGGCGGAACATGAACATCGCGTTGGTCTTGCGGATCCCGGTCCGGGGTGCGAAGCCCAGCGCGGGGCGGAAGTCCTCCCCGATCTGTTTCCAGGAGAGGTTGGCGAACCAGAGGTCGTTGGGGTAGTCGATGAAAAAGCCTCCCGCGAAACCGGAGCTGTCGCTCGCCTCGTCGTCGGTGCGGAAGGCGAAGAGGCTGAGGCTGAGGTTCTTGTCCCCCATGAAGGTGGAGGTGGCCAGGCGCGCGTCGGCCCCCACCAGGGTGTTGCCCCCCTCCCCTGAGGGGTTGCCGCGGGTGAAGATCCCCCCCACGTACGACTGCTTCCAGAAATCGCGGCTGACGCGCGCGGCCAGCAGGTTCTGCCCGTCGAGCCCGACCGGGTCGACCCCGTCGGTCTGGACGTCGAGCAGCCCGATGTTGTACCCCGACTGGCGCCCGGTGATCTTGGCGCCGACCAGGACCGGCACCTCGGTCGCGATCCCGTTCTGCTCCATCAGGCCGATGCGGCGGCTGAAGAAGGGGATGAGGTCGGGCATCATGGGGATGCCGGTCACGACGTCGAACACCCCCGCCCCCTCGAGGAAGAAGGCGCGTTTTTCGGGGTAGAAGAGGTCGAAGCGGGTCAGGTTGACCTGGCGTGCGTCCACCTCGGTCTCGGCGAAATCGGTGTTGACGGTCAGGGACGCGTTCAGGTTGGGGGCCAGGTTCTTCGAAACGTCCAGCCCGCCGTCCACCTTCCATTCGTTCCCCTCACGGCGCGCCACCAGCCCGTAGGGGCGGATGTCGAGGCCCAGTCCCTGGCGCACATCGGGGATCCCCTGGAGGCGCCCCGCCTCGGCGAGGTTGCTGATCCAGATGTCGCGCCGCGCCCCCGACCAGCGGACGGTCTCGTTCCGGCGCTTGATGACGCGCTGGACGTTGAGCCCCCAGACCTCCTGCCCGGGCTTGAAGCGGAGGCTCTTCCAGGGGATTTCGATTTCGGCCGTCCACCCCTCGTCCGTGATCCGGGCGTGGGCGTTCCAGATCCCGTCCCAGTCCAGGCTGGGGAACTCGGCGCTGTTGGAGATCTGCCCGTCGGCGCGCGCGCCGTTCGGGTTGATCTTGAAGAAGAAGCCGTTGCGGTGGTCGAAAAAGGGGTCGAGCACCACCGAGACGCTGTCGTCCACGTCGAGGTCGGCATCGCGGGTGAGTTCGGTGGCGATGATCCCCTCCGGGGAGCGGTCGAAGCAGGCGACGCCGAAGTAGAGCGCGTCCTTGTCCACCAGGACCCGGATCTCGGTCCTCTCGCTGGGGCTGCCCCCCTCATCCGGGAGGACCTGCGTCAGCTCGCCGATCGGGACGGCGGCCGCCCACGCCGCCTCGTCCAGGCGCCCGTCGAGGCGGATCTCCCCGGCGGCGCTCGAGGCGCGCCCCTCGGGAGGCTGGGCATGAAGGAGCGGCGCGCCGAGGGCGCCAAGGATGATGGCCGCAGAGCGGCTCCAGGTGTAAAGGCGTGTCGGTGACAACAGATGCATGCGGTTTCCCCCAAAAATTTGCCAAAAACTTCCGGGGGGAATACGCGCGCCGGGCGGGGCGTTCCAAAAAAATCGGCCCGATCGGGCCGATTTTCCTGAAAACGCGAAAGACGGGGGCCTTATTCGAACTGGAGGTTGCGCTCGAAGTCGGAGGCGGAGGTGGCGGCCGATTTGGCCGTCTCGAGCGAAATCGTGCCGGCGCGGTAGAGGTCGGTCAGGTGCTGGTCGAACGTCTGCATCCCGTAATGCTCGCGCCCCTTCTCGATGTACTCCTTCATCATGTGGATCTTGTCGGGGTCGGCGATGCATTCCTGGATGGTGGTGGTGCGCCGCATGATCTCGCACGCCGCCACCCGTCCGCTCCGGTCCGCCTTCTGCAGGAGGCGCTGGGAGACGACGCCCAGCAGGGTCTCCGAAAGGCGCAGCCGGGCCGCGGCCTGCTCGGAGGGGTCGAAGACGCTGAGAATCCGGTTGATGGTGCGCGGGGCGTCGGTGGTGTGGACCGTCGACAGCACCAGGTGCCCG
>JAAYCX010000026.1 GCA_012729555.1 Acidobacteriota bacterium | reverse complement strand
ATTCACACTCAGAGAATTCATCGAGAGAAAGCTTAAAAATATCTTCCAATCCTGCTATAAGCAGACCATATGTGGTCAACGATCCACTGAGGCCCGCTTCGGTAACATTTAATTATGAGTCAACGGGCGCCGCAGGCGCCAGGGGAGGTCCAGGACCAGGAAGGTGGCGAGCGCGATCCCCTCCAGGGCCGCCAGGTACCAGGGCCAGGGCCCCAGGTGGTCCAGCAGCGACGGCGCCGCCGGCTTGCGGCAGAGGTAGCCGTAGTTCCACCCCGCCGCCGCGTTGAGGGCCCCGACGGCCAGCGCATAGAGGTTGATCCCCAGCATCATGCGCCCGACCGCGCCCGGGCGCATCGCGAACGCGGGCCCGGAGACCAGGAAGAGCACGGCCGCCAGCACCACCCCGTGCCCCCAGAAGAAGAGGACGAAGTCCCACCCCCCTCCCGCGAGATCGGGGGTCGCGAGCGCCTGCACCCCCCCTCCGATCCCCAGGTAATAGGCGTATTCGATCAGCAGCGGCCGCGGGCGCCAGAGCGCCGCGACGCACACGATGAGGGTAAGGTTGCACAGGTCGAGCGGGAGGGACCAGGCCCAGCCCAGGCCCCAGGCCAGGGCCTGGCGGGTGTAGACGGCCCCCCCGTAGCCCAGAATCAGCAGGGCGAGCAGCCTTCCCGCAGCCTTCCGTCCCGACGGGCCGAGGGTGCGCCCGAGGTGGAATGCCAGCGCCCCCGCGAGCGCGACGACGGCGAGCGCCGCCAGGTGCGGGGCCGAGAAGGGTTCGAAGGCGAAGGAATCCGCGGCGGAGGAGGTCATGACAGAAGGATATCGGATCGGGACCGTGAGTGCTATATTGTGTTCCAGGAGACCGAAACCATGACCAGAAAACGCGCCCTGTTTTTCGCCACCGTCGTCGCCCTCTGCCTCCCTTCCCTGCGCGGGGAGGAACCCGTGCCGCTGCCGGTACGCAACGTCGAGCTCTACAAGAACGGGATGGGATTTTTCGAGCACCGGGGACCGGTGAGCGGGGATCAGACCGTGGAAATCACCCTGCCCGGCGCCCAGTTGAACGACGTGCTCAAATCGCTCACGGTCCTCGACCTGGGAGGCGGCCGGGTCACGGGCGTCCACTACGATTCGGCCGCCCCGCTCGAAAAGCGGCTCGCGGAGATGCCGATCGACCTCGGCTCCCATCCCGGCCTCGTCCCCTTCCTCAACCAGGTGCGGGGCGCCGCGGTCGAGATCCGCACCCCCTCAGGCCCCGTGGCCGGCAGGCTGATGGGGGCGGAAACGAGGACCCGGACGGCGGGGAACGGGGAGACGGTCCAGGAAATCCTCCTCAGCCTCCTCACGGCCGACGGCCAGGTCCGGCTGGTCGAACTGGAATCGGCCGGGGCGCTCCGGATCACCGACGCCGCGCTGGCGGGCGATCTGGGGCGCCAGCTGGAGGTCCTCGCGGGCGGCCACCGGCGCGATATCCGCACGCTCCGCATCGGCACCGCGGGGAGCGGGGAGCGCGAACTCTACATCGGCTATACCTCCGAGGCCCCCATCTGGAAGACGACCTACCGCATCGTTATCGATCCGGGGAAAAAGCCGCTCCTGCAGGGGTGGGCCATCGTGGACAACACCACCCCCATGGACTGGACCGGCGTCTCCCTCGCCCTGGTCGCCGGGGCCCCCGTCAGCTTCATCCAGGACCTCGCGCAGCCGGTGTACGGGCACAGGCCGGTGGTCTCCGTGGCCCAGGGGGTCCAGGTCCGGCCGCAGACCTATGAAGCCACGATGGAATTGGATGAGGAAGCGGCGCCCCGGGAGGCTTACGAAGACCGCGCGCTGAAATCGATGGCCGGGGGAATCGCCGGCAGGGTAATGGCGGCCGCCCCGCCGCCGGCCCCGGCGCGGATCTCCGAAGCGATTCGGCGCCAGGCCGCGCCCGCGGCCCAGGCGGGGGCGGTGGGAGACCAGTTCGAATACCGGCTGCGCACCCCGGTGACCATCCGGCGCAACGAATCGGCCCTCCTCCCCATTCTCCAGTCCGACCTCGAGGGGGAGAAGGTCTCGGTGTTCCGGGAGAGCGCAGGCGAATCGCACCCGCGCCTGGCGTTCTGGCTCCGCAATTCGAGCGGGCTGACGCTCGACGGGGGGCCCGTGACCCTGATCGACGGGAACGCCTTCGCCGGGGAAGGACTGTTCGAGACGATCCAGCCGGGGGAAGATCGGCTGCTCGATTACGCCGTGGACCTGGGAACCGTCGTCTCGACCGCCCAGGCGAGCGAGCGCCGGCGCGTGGAGCGGGTGGTGATCCGGCAGGGGACGATGCGCCTCGTCGCCAAAATGGCCGAGAAGAAGACCTACCGGATCCGGAACAACAACGACGCGGCCCGCTCGGTGGTCCTGGAGCACCCGGTGCGGGCGGGCTGGACCCTGGTCGGGGCCAAACCGGCCGAAACGAGCGCGAACTTCTACCGCTTCAAGGTGGCGGCGGCGCCGAAGAGCACCGCCACCTTCGTGGTGGAGGAGGAGTCGCCCATCGAGTCGGTGTTCGCCCTCTCCTCGGTCACGGCCGACCAGGTCGCCGTCTGGGTCCGGGACCGCTCCATCGACCCCGAGACCGAGCGGCAGCTCGGCGCCATCGCCGCGCTCCAGGCGGAAATCGCCGGACTGGGGCGGAGGATCGCGGCGCTGGAAAAGGAGCAGGACGACATCTTCAGGGACCAGGAGCGGGTGCGGCAAAACCTCGAGCGCCTCGGCCAGGGCCCCGACGAAGCCGCCCTGCGCCTGCGCTACATCCGCCAGCTCGACGGCCAGGAGAACCGGATCGCGGCCATGAAGGGGGAAAGGGAGAAGCTGGAAGCCGAACGCGCAGCGGCCGAGCGGCGTCTCATGGAGCTGATTGAGAAGCTGAGTGTGGACCGGACGCTCTAGACCTGCCCGCGGGCCGGCCCGAGAGCCGGCCCGCAGGAGACCCTAGAAGCGGATCGACTGGACGATCCGCTGGAACATGTTGCGGTAGGAGGCGTACTCCTCCTCCGGGGCGACGAAGATGAAGTAGACCAGCCCCTCGGGGCGGAGCACCGTAACCAGCCAGTCGGTCTCCTGCCCCCCGGACGGGGAGCCGTTCACGAATTCCATCGAAAGGGCCACCTGGCCGTCGATGCGGATCTGCCCCCGGTCGCGCATGAGGCGCATCCCGGGGTTGGAGCGCCGCAACCCCTCGACGAGCTGATCGGTGGCGTTCCGGAGGCTCACCTGAGCGCCGCGCCGGGAAACCGGCTCATACACCGCCATCATCCCCCCGTAGGCCAGCGCCCCCTCGCTGCCCACCGTCACGATGCCGCCGTCGGGCGCCAGGGCGAAATCACGCTCCTCCCCGTAGACGCGCCAGTTCTCCGGGTGCTGCAGCCGGACGTAGCCGCTGTCGTAGCTCCTCAGCCGGCTGGAAGGGCGCTCGGGCCGCTCCACTCTTCCCGACGGGGAAGGCTGCCCCGAAGGAGCCGGCTGCCCGGCGGCGGTCTTGGGGGCCGCGGGGAGCGATCTCAGCAGCCGCCTGATGTTCTGAAAATCCCTCGAATCGACCGCCGCCCGCGCGGGGAGCGGGCCCAGGCGCGAGATCTCCTGCTGGATCCCCCGGATCCGGTTGTCGGGATTGGGGTGGCTGCTGAAGAAATCGGTCCCCCGGTTCCCCGTCTCCAGCTTTTCGAAAAATGTGGCCATGGCGCGCGGATCGTACCCGGCGTCGTAAAGGATCTGCGAGCCGATGAGGTCCGCCTCCCGCTCGTCGTCGCGCGAGTACTTGAGCAGGATCGAATTGACCGCGAAGGCGCCTCCGATCTGCGCCAGGGCTCCCGCCATGGAGTCGTTCCCCATGATGCCGCCGAAGATGGCGAGCGGCGCCTGGTAGAGCTGCTGCTTGCTGGCCTGGTTGGTCCCGTGGCGCAGGGCGACATGGCCGATCTCGTGCCCGATCACCCCGGCCAGTTCCGCCTCGTTGTCCGCGGCCTCGATGAGGCCGCGGTGGATGTAAAGGAAGCCCCCGGGGAGGGCGAAGGCGTTGATGCTCGCGTCGTTGACGCATTTGAACTGGTAGGGGTACTTCTCCCCCGGCGCGTAACCGGCCAGGCGCCTGCCGAGCCGGTCGAGATAGTCGTCCACCCGGCGCTGGTTCAGCATCGGCAACTGCCGTTCGGCGTCCTGGGCCACCTGCCGCCCGAGTTCGACGTCCTGCGCGGGCGAGAAGAGGTTCCATCCCGGCTTGAGCGCCGTCCTCTGCCCGAAGGCGGCGCCTGAAAGAACGAGGGTGAGAGCGACGACAAAGACAGGCTTGCATGCAGCGGATCTGAAATTGCGGTTCATGGCCATACCTCCCTTGAGAAAAGGGTAGCGGAATCGGCCGGAAATGGTAACAGGAGATTTTACGGCGTACGGCGGGTACCGGGCCGGACCTCGACGGTGATGGTGCGTTCGGCCCCCTTGCGGAGCACGCTCAGGACCAGCCGCTCCCCCAGCCCGTGGGTCTGCCAGTAGGTGGCGAAACTGGCGGCGTCGAAAATCGGCTGCCCGTCCATGGCGACGACCACGTCGCCGGCGAGGACCCCCGCCCTTTCGGCCGGCGTCTCCTTCACCACGTCGACGACCAGGAGTCCCGTCTGCCCCGGCATCCGCATGGCGTCGGCCAGGTCGGGCGTCATCACGACGGTGTCCAGCCCGATGGCGGGTTTGGGAAGGTTCAGGGACACCTGGCGCCGGAACTGCTGCGGCTTGCGCACCCCCACCCTCGCGGCGAGCTCCACCGGTTTCCCCCCGCGCACGATCCCGAGTTTCACCCGGGAGCCGACGGCGGAATCCTGGACCAGCTGGATGAACTGCCGGACGTCCCGGATTGCAAGGTCGTTGTAGCGGACGAGGCGGTCGCGCGGGCGCACCCCCGCTTCCAGCGCCGGGCTTTCGGGGTCCAGTTCCTCGACGAGGACCCCCCCGGGCGCATCCTCCAGATAGAGGCCCAGCCATCCGGCCCGAATGTCCCCTCCCGTGGCGATGATCTTTTCGGCGGAAGCCAGGAGCGGGGAGATGGGGTACACGATCATTTCCATCCCCAGCGGGTCCCGGTCGGCCACGAATCCCAGCACGCGGCGGTCCCGGGTCAGGATCGGCTGGCTGATGTCGGGGGCGGGGAGGTTCATCCGGAGCATCCAGTTGCCCCCGGCCGGCAGGCCGGGACCGGTCCCCACCGAAAGGACCCGGGCCTCCCGGAAACCCGATCGGCCCGCTCCCCCGGCCTCCGGGGCCATGATCACCGCCCCGTCCTGCACCTGGCAGTCCCGGCAGACGGGGGTCTCCCGGAGCCGGCCCCTCAGGAGGCGGACTACGGCGGCGCCGTTGCTCTGGTCGACACCGATCAGTTTCCCCTGCCACTTCCCCCCGTCGCCGGTCGTGATTTCGATCCTGGCTTCGTGCGCCTGGACATCGACCCAGCGATAGCCCAGGAAGGCCAGGATGTGCCCCTCCCGGTCGATCACCACCCCCGTGGAAGGGAAGTCGCGGACGATGATGGGGCTGTAATCCTCGAGGATCTGCCCGTTGAGCAGGAACATCCCCTTGGCGCCCGGCATCTCGCTGATGATGTTCACCCGCACCAGGCCGCCTGCCCCGGCGGCTTCCTCCGGGTATCCCTCCAGCCCGAGGCAGACCCCGGCGAGGAGGACGCCCGAAAGGAGCGCTCGGGCGCACAGGCTGAAGCTGGCATGGAGGACTCGGCTCATGGCGTTCAGTGACTCACGTTGCGGATGAAATACTCCTCGGAAGCCTGCCCGTACTTCACATAGAGCTTCCGGGGCAACCGGTCGGGCAGCGCGTTGCTCTCGGGCCCCACCAGCAGGTAATCCACGACCTCCATTCCGGGATAGTGCCGGTCCCGCGGAAAGCGCACCTGCAGCGTCCGAGGGGAGGAGGCGAGCTCCGCCGGGACCGCTGCGGCCGGATCGGGAGGCGGCGCGACCGACTCCGCGACGGGCTCCCGGACCGCCGCGCTCTCCGGGAGGGCTGCCGGCAACTTCCTTTCCACGGCCGGAACCGCTGCGACACGAAGGGCTTCGACCTGGATCGCCGGGGCCTGCATCGGTTCGGTCCGGACCTGTTCCACCCGAACCGGATCCGCCTTCGGAGTTTCCGGCCGGTCCCGTTCCGCCGTCACGGCGGGCCGGGAGCCGGGGCCCGAAGCGGGATGGAACGCATAAAAGGCGCCGAGGCCCAGGGCGAGCACGCCGGATGCCGCCAGGGCCAGGGTGCGCGCGGAGGGGAGTTCGAATCCATAAGTCCCGACTGCGCGCAGCCGGGAGAGGAAGCCGCGCGATTTCCGCGCGGCGATCTTCCCGCAAAGGGCCGCCTCGAAGCCTTCGGGCGCCCTCACCCGGGCGAGCCCGGCCGCCATGCGCCCGAGACGCCGGGCGTCGGCCAGCGCCCTTCCGCAACGGATGCACTCCCCGGCGTGCCGCTCCATGCCGAAGCGGCCGGGGAAATCGAGCCCCCCTTCGAGGTAATCTTCCAGGTTCCGGTGAAACGTGCGACAGTTCATGGCCATCCGTTATACGTAATGCTCCAGCTTGCGCTGCAGCAGTTCCCTCGCCCGGTGGAGCCTCGACTTGATGGTCCCGGGCGAGCATTTCAAGATCTTCGCGATCTCCTCGTACGGCAGTTCCTGGACTTCCTTCATCACGAAGGCTGTCCGGTATTTCTTCGGCAGCGAGCGGATGGCCTCCTCGAGGACCTGTCCGCTCTCCTTGCGCAGGACTTCGTCCCGCGGACTGCGCCGGGTGTCCCGGAGTTCGAATTCCGGGCCGTCCGCATCCTCCGCCTGCCGGCTGCCCCAGACGTTGCGGTAGAACACCTGCCCGCGCCTCTTGCGGTAGCGCATCTCGTCGATGGCGAGGTTGGTCGCGATCCGGTAGATCCAGGTGGAGAACTGGTAGAGGTTGCTGTAGCGGTGGATGTTCTGGTACACCCGCAGGAACGTCTCCTGGGACAGGTCGACGGCGATGTCGTAATCCCCGACCATCATGTTGACGTAATTGGTGATCGAATCCTTGTAGCGGCCCACCAGCTCGGTGAAGGCGGCGTCGTTGCCGGCAATGAAGTCCCTGACCAGACTGTTGTCGGTGACGGGGCCTCCCTGGCTCGCTAATTCCCAATTATCGATCTTGATGGCTTCTTCCCGGGATTGAGAAGTCAATCGTTAACCTCCAGGCGGCCGCGGTAGTCCCGCCGGGACCGTCCGTCCCCGCGATACCCGTTGCCACGGCCGCACGTCTCCTATACCCATCGTACATACACGATACCATGCCCCTCGGGTTCCCGAATTTTCCCCCTTTTTCCGTCGTCCCGGGGGTCATTTCATATCCATCCAGTTGTCAGCCGCGCGAAGGTCGACCTTGAGGGGGACGGCGAGTTCGGCCGCCCCCTCCATCTCCCCGCGCACCAGCCGGCCCACCTCGTCCGCTTCCGCCTCCGGAGCCTCCAGCACCAGCTCGTCGTGCACCTGCAGCAGGATCCGGACCCTCTCCCCGCGCCCGGCGAGCGCCCGGTGTACGCGGATCATGGCGATCTTGACGATGTCGGCCGCCGTCCCCTGGATGGGGCTGTTGACGGCGATCCGCTCGCCGAAGTTGCGCACGTTGTGATCCTTGCTCCTCATTTCGGGAACCGGGCGGATGCGGCCGTAGATCGTCCGGACCACCCCCTGCTCCCTGGCCTCCTCCACGGTCCGGTCGAGCCAGGCGCGCACCCCGCTGTAGCGGCGGAAGTAGGCGTCGATGAACTCCTGCGCTTCCTCCCGGGATATGCCGAGCCCCTTGGCGAGGCCGAAGGCGGACTGGCCGTAGACGATGCCGAAATTGATCGCCTTGGCGCGCCGGCGGCACTCCGCGCGGTTCTCGAGCTGTTCCGCCGTGAAGACCTCGCGCGCCGTCCGGTCGTGGATGTCCTCCCCGGCCCGGAAGGCGGAGACCAGGACTTCGTCGCCGGAAAGATGCGCCAGGACCCGCAGCTCCACCTGCGAGTAGTCGGCCGAAATCAGCAGGTTCCCCGGTTCCGCGACGAAGGCGCCCCGGATCAGGCGCCCCATTTCGGTCCGGACCGGGATGTTCTGCAGGTTCGGGTCGGAGCTCGAAAGCCGTCCCGTCGCGGCCCCTGTCTGGTTGAAGGAGGTATGGACGCGCCCCGTCCGGGGGTGGATCAGGACCGGGATCGCATCGACGTAGGTGGACTTGAGCTTGGACACCTGGCGGTATTCGAGGATCAGGCGGGGGATGTCGTAGGTCTCGGCCAGTTCCTCCAGCACCCCCTGGTCGGTGCTGTAGCCGCCGGTCTTCCGGGTCTTCTTCAAACTCGGCAGGTGGAGCTTCTCGAACAGGACCTCCCCCATTTGCTTGGGGGAGTTGATGTTGAACTCCACCCCGGCCGCCTCGTGGATCCTGGCGGTCAGCCCGGACAAACGCTGCTCCATTTCGGACGACATCTTCCTGAGCGTTTCACGGTCCACCCTGATCCCCGTGCGCTCCATCTCGACGAGCACCGGCACGAGCGGCAGGTCGATCTCCTCGTACAGCCTGCGCAGCCCCAGCCGGTCGAGCTCCGGGTCGAGGGCCTCGTAAAGGCGGCGCACGGCGTCCAGCCGCCGGCAGAGGATTCCGGCGAGCTCACCCGGTTCCTCGGGCAGGAGCGACCCCTGCCGCGGCCCCTTTTCCTCCCCGAGGGCCAGGTGCAGCCGGTCCAGGGCCCATCGCTTCAGGGCGTAATCGCCGCTGTTGGGTGAGGTGAGAAACGCCATCAGCATGACGTCGACCGGGGGGGTCCCGGGGCGGACCCCCGCCTTTTCCTGCAGGGAGAGGAAGGGCTTGGAATCCCAGCAGACCAGCCTGGTCGACGGGGTTTCGGCCAGTTCGCGCCAGAGGGCGGCCTGGCCCGGGTCCTCGAGGTCGAGGAGTACGGCGTCCTCCTTCCCGCCCTGGACGGCGACCGCGGTGACCGTCGCTCCGCCCGCGACGTTCTGCTCGACGAAGAGGGTCCGGTGCCTCCGCATCGATTCCAGGAACGCGCCGGCCCCGGAGGCATCGAGCCACGCCCCCGCGAGCGGCCTCGCCCCCTCCTCGTCGAGGAATTCCTCCATGAGCGACTTGAACTCCAGCTCGGAAAAGAGGGCGAAGGCGGCCTCGCGGTCGGGCGGCCGCAGCGCCAGCGACTCGAGGTCGAGCTCGATCGGGAGATCGAGGTGGATGGTGACCAGTTCCCGGCTCATGAGGATCTGCTCCTCGTGGTCCCTGAGGCTCGCCTGGTGCGCCTTCTTTTTCACCCGGTCCCTGTTCCTGAGCAGGTTCTCGATACTGCCGAAATCCCGGATCAGCTCCCGCGCCCCCTTCTCCCCGATCCCGGGCGCCCCGGGAACGTTGTCCGAAGCGTCCCCCCAGAGGCCCAGCAGGTCCGGCACCTGCTCCGGGCGGACCCCCAGCTTCTCCTCCACCTCGGGCGGCCCGAGAAAGCGGTCTTTCATCGCGTCGAAGACGACGACCCGGTCGCTGACCAGCTGCAGCATGTCCTTGTCGCTCGTCACGATCACCGACTCGAGGTCGCGCTCCGCGGCCTGCCGCGCCAGGGTGCCGATCACGTCGTCGGCTTCGTACCCCTGGAACCCGATCACGGGGATGTGGAACGCCTCGCACACCCTGCGGATATAGGGGATCTGCTCCACGAGGTCCGGCGGCATCGGCTTGCGCGTGGCCTTGTACTCCCCGTACCGCTCGTGGCGCACGGTCGGCCCCTCCAGGTCGAAGGCGACGCCGATGTAGTCCGGTTTCTGCTCCTCGACGAGCTTGCGCAGCATCGAGGTGAAACCGTATACGGCGTTGGTCGGGATCCCCCTGGAGTTTCCGAGGCCGCGGATGGCGTAATAGGCCCGGTAGATGTGGGACATGCCGTCGACCAGGAAAAATCGCTTGGGGCTCATGGGATTCCCTCTCCTATGCTGTGGTGTTGCCGCTCCCCTTCTTTCCGGCCCTGGGGTGGCAGTCCCGGTAGACCCGGACGAGCTGCTCGACCGAAACGTGGGTGTACTTCTGGGTGGTGGAGAGGCTGCTGTGCCCCAGCATCTCCTGGATCGCGCGCAGGTCGGCGCCCGCATTGAGCATGTGGGTGGCGAAGGTGTGGCGGAGCGTGTGGGGGTGCACCTTCAGCCTCTCCGCGAGTTGGGCGACGTAGCGGTCCACGATGTTCCCGACGCTCCGGCTGCTCAGCCGGCCGCCGCGCAGGTTGAGGAACACCGCCTCCCTTCCGCGCGGCGCGGAGGCGCGCGGCCGGAACAGGCGCGGGCGCACCTCCAGGTAGGACTGCAGCGCTGCGGCCGCGGCCGAGCCGAAAGGGACGATGCGCTCCTTCTCCCCTTTCCCGAGGACCTGGACCAGCCCTTCTTCGAGGCTGAGGTCGCCCAGGTCCAGCCCGACCAGTTCGCCCGCACGCAACCCGGAACTGTAGAGCAGTTCCAGAATCGCCCGGTCCCGCCGGCCCGCATCGGTCGACGCATCGGGCGCTTCCACCAGGGCCCGGGCCGCATCGACGCCGAGGTAGCCCGGAAGCCGGGTTTCCTGCTTCGGGGAGGCGACGGCCCGGGCCGCGTTGGCCCGGACCACCCCCCGCGCGGTCAGGAATTTCATGAAGGAGCGCAGCGCCGCCAGCTTCCGCGCCACGGACGATTTCCGGTTCCGCTTTTCGTAGAGGACGCCCAGGAACTCGCGCACGGTGAGGTTGTCGATCTCGTCCGGTTCCGGGGCCGGACGGGGATCCCCCGCCGGGGAGGTCGTCAGCCAGGCGTGGAACTGCATGAGGTCCGAGGCGTAGTTGCGCAGGGTGTGCGGGGAGGCGTTCTTCTGGACGCGCAGGTACTCGAGATAGTGTCCGATCCAGGAAGCCAGGGTTTCGGCCATGAGGTCCTCGTTCAGTTGGCGGCGGCCCCGTCGGATAATGCCGTGATCCACCGGTCCATCCCGGCAAGCGCCCGCTCGACCTGCCGCAGGCGGCGCTCCTTCCGGTCGCGGATGTCGGAATCCGCCCCGGAATCCCGGAGCAGGCCGAAGGTGATGTTGGCCGGCTGGAAGCGCTCCCCGTCCCCGAAGGCCAGGTAACGGACCAGGCTGCCGCAGGCGGTCGCCGGCGGCGGGGTGACGCACCCCAGCCCCCGGGCCAGCCGGGCCGCGTTGATCCCGGCCAGAAGCCCCGTGGCGATCGATTCAATATACCCCTCCACGCCGCACAGCTGCCCCGCAAAAATGAGCCCCGGCCTCTCTTTGCTCTGCAGCGTCGGGTGGAGCAGCCGGGGGGCGTTGATGTAGGAATTGCGGTGGATCTGGCCGAAGCGGAGGAACTCCGCCCGTTCGAGCCCGGGGATCATCCGGAATACCCGTCGCTGCTCGGGGAATTTCAGGTGGTTCTGGAACCCCACCAGGTTGTAGCTGTCGGCCATGAGGTTTTCCAGCCGCATCTGCACGGCGGCGTAAGGCCTGCGTCCCGTGCGCGGGTCCACGAGCCCCACCGGCTTCATGGGTCCGTAGCGGAGCGTGTCCACCCCGCGCCGGGCCAGTTCCTCGATCGGGAGGCACCCCTCGAAAAAACACGCCTCCTCGAAGGAGCGCAGGGGGGCGGATACGGCCCCGACCAGGGCCTCGTAAAAGCCGAGGTACTCCTCCCTGGACAGGAAGGCGTTGAGGTAGTCCTCCCCCCCCTTGCCGTAGCGGGAGGCGGCCGAGAGGCGCGCGCGGTCCAGGGTGGCCGCGTCCACGATGGGGGAAATGGCGTCATAAAAACAGAGGTTCCGGCTCCCGGCGAAGCGCGCGATCGATTCCGCCAGGGGATCGGAGGTCAGGGGGCCGCTGGCCACCACGACGATGCCGTCCCCGGGGAGTTCCCGGACCTCCTCCCGGACCAGCTCGATATTGCCCGTGGCCGTGATCTCCTCCGTCAGCCGCAGGCTGAACGCCTCCCGGTCGACGGCCAGGGCGTGCCCGGCGGGGATCCTCACCTCGTCCGCCACCCGCAGCAGCAGGCTGTCGAGACGCCGCAGCTCCTCCTTGAGCAGGTGGGGGGCCGTCCCGGGCGCGTCCGATTTGAGCGAGTTGCTGCAGACGAGCTCCCCCAGCCGCCCGGTCGAGTGGGCGGGGGTCATGACCTCCGGCCGCATCTCCACCAGGCGCACCGCGATCCCGCGCCGCGCGGCCTGCCACGCCGCCTCGGCCCCCGCCAGGCCCCCGCCTATGACCGTAACTCTCGTTTCCATCAGCAGATTCTAGTTTATGAGGGGCCGGGGAACAATAGCGCGCCCCGGTGAACCCTGCCGCGCCTTGGGGAATCCAATCGATTACGGGTCCCGCCGGGGCCCCGATCCGTCAACCGATCCGCCGGAGGGCATCATGAAGAAAACCATCATCCTGGCCGCATGGACGCTCCTGGCCCCGCTGGCCGCCTGGGCGCAGCCGGAAGTCCCGGCGGTGGAAATATTCGGGGGTTATTCCTATTTCCGGGCCAACCCGGAAGGGTTCAACCTGAACGGGTGGAACGCCTCGGTGACGGGCAACCTGACCGAGTGGTTCGGCATCGAGGGGGACTTCAGCGGGCATTACGGGAGGCCGGCCTGGTCCGGCGTTCCGATCGACGGGGTCCATATCCGGTCGCACTCGGTGCTCGCGGGACCGAAAATAACCCTGCGCGGGCCGAGGGTCGAACCCTTCGCCCATTTCCTGATCGGGGCCAATATCGCCTCCACCGAAGAGTACGGGGTGAGCCGGTCCGATTCCGCCCTGGCCGCCGTGGTCGGCGCGGGGCTCGACCTCCCCGTCAGCCGGCACCTGGCGGTACGCCCTTTCCAGGTGGATTACCTCATGACGCGCTATGACGTCGGGGGCTTCCCGGACGAACGCCAGAACAACTTCCGTTTCTCGGCCGGGGTCGTGTTCCGGCTGGGCCGGTAGCCGGGCGCGGCCCGACAAAGGAGGGCAAAAACATTCAGGTTTCGGCCCCCCGGCCGATATGTATTCCGAAAGCGAATCAACGCATCGGCGGGGCGGCGACATGGGTACGGAAGAGAACGGGACGGACATCATCATACCGGTATGCAACCGCTACCGCTCGACCCGCAGCCTGCTCGAGGCCGTCTACCGCCACACCGATCTTCCGTTTCATCTCTTCGTCGTAGACAACGCCTCCGGGGACGAGACCGCCGACCTCGACAAGATCTACACCCGGGACATCACCGTCATCCGCAACCGCCGCGACCGCGGCTGGAGCGGCGCGGCCGACCAGGGGATCGAGTCCGGGCGCAACCCCAACGTCGTGCTGATGCAGGGCGGCGTGGAGGTCTCCGCGGGGTGGCTCGGGAACCTCCTGGCCTTCCTTGAAACCCACCCGCGCATCGGGGCCGTCGCCCCCCTCGGTTCCGGCGCCGACGACCGGCAGGGGGTGGACCGCGTGCGCAAGCGGTTGGCCCGGCAGATCCCCGTCTTCAGGACGGAAGACCTTCACGAGCGCAACCGTATCCTGAAGTACCATTTCCACCGGGCCGGGATCCTGGTCGAAGGCCCCCTCGACTTCTTCTGCGTCCTCCTCAAGCGGCGCACCCTCGACGCCGTCGGCCCGCTGGCCGACGGCACCGGCGGCGGCGACGGCTACTGCCGCCGCCTGCGCCGGGCGGGCTATGTCCTCGGCCTGGCGCTCGACACCTACGTTCTGCACCACGCCGACCCGGCGCCGCAGGGGGCGTCGCGCCGCGGCCGGAATCAGGGGACGTACTTATAACCCCGGCCGCGCAGGCTGACGAAATGGCGCGGCTGCTCCGGCTCCTCCTCGAAATGCTTGCGCAACCGGACGATGAAGTTGTCAACGGTGCGGGTCTCCACCCCGGAATGATAGTCCCACACCTTTTCGAGCAGCTCGCGGCGCGAGAACACCCGGTTGGGGGCCGAGATCAGCGTCCGGAGCAGCCGGGCCTCGAGCGCCGTCAGCTGAACCCCTCCCCGCGGCCCCTCCCCGCGGAGCTCCTCGAGATCCACCGGCCAGTCCCCCACGGTCGTCTTCAGCGCCGTGCCCCCCTCGCCGTCGTACCACGCGGCGCGCTCCAGCATCCGCCTGACGCGCAGCAGCAGTTCGCGCAGGTGAAAGGGCTTGACCACATAGTCGTCGGCGCGCAGTTCCAGCCCGCGGACCCGGTCCTCGGGCGCCGCCCGCGCGGTGAGCATGATCACGGGGACCTTCGGATCGCTCTGCCGGATCCGGCGCGCGACCTCGAACCCGTCCAGGTCCTCTAGCATGATGTCCAGGATGATCAGGTCGAACGGCCGGCGCTCGTACCGGGCGAGCGCCTCGCGCCCGCTTCCGGTGGCGCTCACCTCGTACCCCTCCTGCTCGAGGTTGAATTCGAGCGGCCGGGCGATGTGCACCTCGTCTTCCACCAGCAGGATCCGGGGAGCGCGCTCCTTTTTCGTCATGTCAGACCTCGTCCTCCGCTCCCGGTCCGCGGGGGCGCCGCGCCGTCAGGCTCCAGTATTTCCGGACCCGCGGGAGGCGCACGCTGAAGGTGGCCCCGCGGCCGATGCCGGGGCTCGAGGCCCAGACCCCGCCGCCGTGGTTCTTGACGATATTGCGCACGATGTAGAGGCCGAGCCCGGTCCCGCGCGGGTGCCGCGTCTCCTCCTCCGAGCCGCGCCAGAACATCTTGAACACGTTTTTGAGATCCTTGCCCGGGATCCCGTTCCCCCCGTCGACGACGTCGATGCGGCAGCTGCGCATTTCCCGGTGCACCCGGATCCGGACCCGGGCATCGGGAGGGGAGTAGCGGGCGGCGTTCTCCAGCAGGTTGCCGAGGACCACGCGCATGGCCGACCGGTCGATGACCGCGTGCACGTCGCGCCCCTTGTCGAACTCTATCCTGCGCCCCTCCTTCTCGTACAGGTGGCGGTCCTCCTCCAGGAGATCCTCGATGAAGCGCCGGATGCTGACCGGCTCCATCCGATAGCGGCCCGGCCTTTTCCCGATCCGCGCCGCCCCCAGGATCCGGTCGATCAGGGTCGTCAGCCGCTCGGTGTCCCCCAGCATCATGGCGATATACTCCCGCTTCTTCTCCTCGGGCATTTCCCTGAGGGCGAGCGTTTCGAGCGCCAGTTGGATGGAGGCGACGGGGGACTTGAGCTCGTGGGTGACGTTGGATACGAACGCGCGCTGCATCTCGTTGAGCCGGCGCTGCTTGATCCAGAAGATGAAGATCACGGTCGCGCCGGCGAGGATCAGCGTGAGGAGCAGGGCCCCCTCGAGCATCGGCCCCCACCCCATCCCCTCGACCTCCATCTGGGTCCGGAGCCGCTCCGCCATCTCGCGCAGCTGGGCGTTCCTCTCGATGTACCACCGGATCCAGACCACCATCACCAGGACCCAGAGGGCCTGCAGCAACAGGAAGACGGTGACGGGGTGATAGAGCCAGCGGGTCTTCAGGCGGATATTCGTGATCATGGCCGCCCTGCCTTCGGGGGTCTATTCCGGCGCAACCAAGGTCGCCGGCTCCCCGTTCCCTTCGTGGAGCACGCGGAGGATATCGGCGCCGAACTCGGTGACGCGCCACTGCCGCATTCCGGGAATGCCGCGAAACGCGTCCAGGTCGGCGGGAGGCTCCGCGGCCAGGGCCTCCAGCAGGTTGGCGGGAAAAACGACCCCCACGTTCAGCTTGAGCTCCGCCGCCTTCCCGACCCGCCACTGCTTGAGCCGTTCGAAACGCTGTTTGGCGGCGCGGCTGGGGGGCTTGCCTCCGATACGCGGGGGAAGCGCCAGAATGGAAGGAGCCTGTTCACGCGCGGCGGCCAGGGTGTCGATGATGGCCGGCCCGAAGCGGCGGGCGACCCGGTAGGAGACTCCGGGGCGGCCGAACAGTTCCTGCGCGGCTTTGGGCGGACGGCGCGCCAGGTCCACCAGCACGGAGTTGTTGATCACCTTGAACGCGGGGACGTCGAGCCGGCGCGCGGCATCGTCGCGCAGCAGGAAGAGCGCGCGCAGGGCCACCTGCTCCCGCGGCTGGAGGTCGCGATACCCCTTGATCCGGCGAAACGCCTCGGTGTCGAATTCCTTTTCGGGCTTCTCGTTGGCGGCGGCGGCCGCGAACTCCTCCTGCGCCCACCCGAGGCGCCCCATCCCCTTCAGCTCCTCCTCGAGGACGTCGCGCAGCCGGAGGAGGTGGTGGGTGTCCATGGCCGCGTACTCGAGTTGCTCGTCCACCAACGGGCGCCGCGACCAGTCGTCGCGCTGCCTCCGCTTGGAGTGGTAAATCCCCAGGATCCTCTCCATCAGGGCGCCCAGGCCGAGGAACTCGTACCCCGCGAGCTGCGCGGCGATATGGGTGTCGAAGAGATTGGCGAACGCGAAGCCGTAATCGCGCCGGAGGCAGAAGGTGTCGTACCCCGAGGCGTGGAACACCTTCTCCACCCCCGGGTCGGCGATGATGGGGCCCAGTTGCGCGATCTCATCGAGCGCCAGCGGATCGAGGATGAAAGTATCCCGGTCCGAGGAGATCTGGATCAGGCACACCTTCTCGAAGTAGTGGTAGAGGCTGTCGGCCTCCATGTCGATGGCCAGGCGGGGGGCGGAGCGCACCCTCTCCATCATGGCCTGGAAGTCCCCTGAAGTGGACACCAGAGTGTACGGGGGCGGGGTGTGGGGGGTCGGTTCATCAACTGACGGAACATTCATAGCGCCCACACTCTACCAGAACGGGACGCCCTATGGGAATGAGCAATTGGGCCGGCGCCCGGGGCCGCCTAACCGCGGGAACCCCGGGAAAGCGTCCGCAGCCTCTCCACGACCTTCCCGAGGATGTCGAGCGCCCGGTCGATTTCCTCTTCCGTATTCTGCCGGCTGAGGCTGAAGCGGAGGGAACCCTGGACCACCTCGGGCCGGAGCCCCATCCCCCGGAGCACGTGCGAGGGCTCGAGCGACCCGGAGGAGCAGGCCGACCCGGTGGACGCGGCCACCCCCTCGAGATCGAGCGCGATCACCGCCGCCTCCCCCTCCAGGCGCTCGAAGGACAGATTCGTGATATTGGGAAGGCGCGGCCCCCGGCCGTTGACGCTCCCCCCGGGGATACGCTTGAGCGCCCCCCGCTCGAAACGGTCGCGCAGGACCGCCACCCTTCCCCCCATCTCGGGGAGCCGCTCGGCCGCCAGGCGCGCGGCGGCGCCGAAGCCCGCGACCGCCGGGACGTTCTCCGTCCCTGCCCGGCGCTTGCGCTCCTGCGCCCCGCCCGTAAGAAACGGGGCGATCGGTGTCCCCTTCCGGATCCAGAGGGCGCCCACCCCCTTCGGCCCGTGGATCTTGTGCGCGGAGAGGGAAAGCAGATCGACCCCGAGTTCCCGGACGTCGACCGGGACCTTCCCGGCCGACTGCACCGCGTCGGTGTGCAGCGGCACCCCCCGCTTCCGGGCGATCTCGGCGATCTCCGCGACCGGCTGGACGACCCCGGTCTCGTTGTTGGAGTGCATCACCGAGATCAGGATGGTCCCCTCCCGGACGGCGTCGGCGACGGCGCCGGGGTCCACCCGGCCCGAGGCGTCCACGGGGACCCGGGTGACCTCCACCCCCCGCCTTTCCATGGCCTCGCATGTGGCGAGCACCGCCGGGTGCTCGATCCGGGTCGTGACGATGTGGCCGCCGGGGCGCCGTCCCCCCCACAGAGTCCCCCAGAGCGCCCAGTTGTCCGATTCGGTCCCGCCGGAGGTAAAGACCACTTCCCGGGTGTCGGCGCCGACGAGGTCCGCCACCGCTCGGCGCGCCTCCTCCACCACGGCGCGCGCCTCCTGGCCGAAGAGGTGGATGGAGCTGGCGTTCCCGAAAATGCCGCCCAGCGCCGGGAGCATCGCCTCCAGCACCGCGGGGTCCAGGGGCGTCGTCGCGCTGTTATCGAGATAGATTCTTTCCTTCATATTGGCTTAGAATAGCACAGCACCGGATCCGACAGGACCGAATCCAAGGGAGGCTTCATGGCGATTGTCACACTGCTCAGCGACTTCGGACTGCGGGACCACTTCGTGGCGTCCATGAAAGGGGTCATGCTGGGGCTCAACCCCGAACTCACCTTCGTGGACATCAGCCACGAGATCCCCCCCCAGGACGTCTTTTCCGCCTCCTTCACCCTCGGCCAGACCTGGCACCTCTATCCGCCCGGCACCGTCCACCTCGCCGTCGTCGACCCCGGCGTGGGGGGACCGCGCAAGGCCCTGGCCGCTTCGGCCGGGGGCCATTTCTTCGTCGCCCCCGACAACGGCATCCTGAGCCATGTCTTCTCCGCCGCTGAAGATTCGGCCGCGTTCGAAATCACCGCCGAGCATTACTACCGCAAGCCGGTTTCCGCCACCTTCCAGGGCCGGGACATCTTCGCCCCGATCGCGGCCTGGATCAGCCGCGGGATCCCGCTCCCCCAGCTCGGGCCCGCCCTGCCGGACCCGGTGAAGTTGCCGCTGCCGGCCATCAAGCGGGTGCAGGACGCGCTGATCCAGGGCGTTGTGCTGGCCGTGGACCATTTCGGGAACCTCGTCACCAACCTCCGGCCGGAGGACGTGCCTCGCGCCTTCCGGATCATGGCGGGCAAGCAGGAGATCACCCGCAGGTGCGCCACCTACGGCGAGGGGGCGGCGGGGGAATTCTTCATCGTGGCCGGATCGACCGGGTATCTCGAAATCGCCGTCAGGAACGGCTCCGCCGCGGAGCGGCTCAACATGAAGCCCGGCTTCCCCATCGGCGTCATCCTTCAGTAGCGGGCGGCAGCCGGCCATGGCCCCGACCCAGGACTCCCTCTTCGCTCCCCCCCGGCGCTCTACCCCGCTGCGGGTGGGGCCGGCGGGGTGGAATTACAAAGACTGGGAAAACATCGTCTACGGGAAAGGGGTCGACCCGCTCGCCTTCCTGGCCGACTACGTCGACATGATCGAGATCAACAGCTCCTTCTACGCCCCCCCCCGCCCCCGGGACGCGGCCTCGTGGGCCCGGCGCGTGGCGCACAACCGGAATTTCCGCTTCACGGCCAAGGCCTGGCAGCGGATTTCGCACCAGCGCCGGCCGGAGGAGCCCGCGGCCCTCGAGGCCGACTGCGACGCCGTCCGCCGGAGCCTGGCCCCGCTCGCGGAAGCGGGGATCCTGGGCGCCCTCCTCGTCCAGTTCCCCTGGAGCTTCCGCCACACCCCAGAAAACGTGGAGTACCTCGACCGGGTCTTCCGTCGCCTCGCCGACTTCCCGCTCGTGGTCGAGGTCCGGCACGCCGGCTGGGACACCGACTCCTTCTACGATTTCCTGCGGATTCACAACGTGGGGTTCTGCAACATCGACCAGCCCGTGATCGGCCAGTCGCTCCGCCCCGACGACCGCGTCACCGCGCCGCCGGGCTACATCCGTCTGCACGGGCGCAACTACGCCGACTGGTTCCGCGAAGGGGCCGGGCGCGACGCGCGCTACAACTACCTCTACAGCCGCGAGGAGGTCCGCCAGCTCTCCGGGAGCATCCGCAAGATCGGGCAGACCACCGAGGAGACCTACGCCGTGACCAACAACCACTTCCGCGGCCAGGCCCTGGTCAACGCCCTGGAAATCGTGGAGGAACTGGGCGGCGCCGCGCCCGCCGTCCCCCCGCTCCTCAAGGCCGCCTACCCCGGCCGCTTCCGGGAAACCTAGCCTGTACCGGAACCTATCCCCGGATGAGACCGGCTGCCTTGGACACCGCCCTGGAGTAGTCGACGAAATCATCAAGCCTGGTGGTGATGATGGAATACACCACCTTCCAGTTGATCTCCTGATAGGAATGAACGGCGATGTTCCGAAATCCCACCGCTTTCCGCATACGCGTGGCGATCCCAGGCGAGATCATGCCCAATCTGCAGAGATCCTCAAAACACTCGGCCATGCTCGCAGGCGCTGGCACATCCTCGCCAGCAAGAATATGCGAAGCGATATCGACACAGGTCTGCACGGCACGCTCGAGATTAAGGCAGATGATGTCTTGCAGGTCGTTGTCCTCAAGCAGCAGTTCCACGGAAGCCGGTGTCTTGTCGCCCAAGCGCTCAACGCATCTTCGCAACGATTCCAATTTGGCCATGACTACTTTCTCATCCATTGAGGAACCGCTCCCTCCGTTCCCGCAATATGCGGTAGTGGTATGGCATCATATCCGCCTGGTTGTAAAGCATGCGGATGATCAGCCGCGCATACAGGCCTTTATCGAGATTCTGAACCAACACCCCCTTGGATAATGCCTGCTTGAGGATTTCCCCGTTTGCCGTCATGAGGTCAAGAAGGTCCACCATCCTAGGGGTTGCGGACGAAAGAGCGTCGCAGAGATTCAGATATTGCTCCTCGGACAACGCCCGGTCCCCGGCTACCGCAATATCCAGATCACTGCCGGCCGAGGCCCTGCCCGTCGCCACCGACCCGAAAACGATGCAGAGTTTGACCTCAGGGTGGTTCCGAAGCACGGATCTGATCGGTTCGAGAATTTCCATCATTCCACCATTTTAGAGGAATCCTGCCCGGCAAGTCTATACGCAGAATCCAAATATGTCGTTGATTTTTCACGGCTTGCGCCCCAGCAGAGGGGCGTCGGCCTGACGCCCCAATATCGGTGTAGATTTTTCCCGTTTCAAATGGTATAAAAACCTCCGCTTTATTTCAGCACCTGAGCAGCAGGGTATGCCGGGGTAGCTCAGTCGGTAGAGCAACGGACTGAAAATCCGTGTGTCGACGGTTCAATTCCGCCCCCCGGCACCATCCTTCGCCTCCAGCTTCGGATGGCAAGCCCCCTTCCGGTGTCCTCGTCCCCGCACAATACCCATGCCCGTCCCTTTCCTGCCGGCGTGCGCAGCTCCTCAATCACCCGCTTCATCCGTGTCGGGAAGGTAGGTCTCGAGGACCAGGTGGGCCCCGTCGATCGATGAGCGGGTCGGGCCAGAAGCAGTTGAATTCGACGAAAGCGTCGCGCACCTCGCTTCTGTGTACCGAGACCTCGAACGTCTTCCCCCCGTCTTCGGTTTCCGCCGGCCTGATGGGGACGATCACGCGCCACGGCCAAACGGCCCCGTTCGTCCCGAGGATGAATCGGGTGCTGAACAGCCGCTCCAGCCTCCTGTCATCCTTCGGAATGGTGACGCGGAACTTGACCCAGTCCACCCCCCGTTCCGCATCCCGCCGGACTTCCGTATCCACCGTCAGGCGGCACTCCTGCTCCGCCTGGTTCTGCCTGGTGATCGTCCGCTCCCCGGCCACCCCCGGGTCAGGCGACGCCAGGCCCACCAGGGCCAGCAGAACAACCGCAAAGCGACCGCCATGCATGTTCCACCTCCCGCGAAGAGTTTGGGCACCCGACCGCGCGCATCGGGGCCGTTTTGAGCAGGCGTACCGGCAGGCAGATCCCGAAAACCCCGGATCGTGCTGAAGCCCATGTTATCATCATATTGTTCAATGCACCTATGCTTGCGTTTCACGCGCCGGGCAGACCATTCGCCTGAGTGGAGGCGGTTTATGGAGAATGCGGAAGGAATCTGGGCCGGCCGGAGCGATGAGGAGCTTCTCGAGGCCGCGAAGAAGTATTCCGAGTATACGGAAGACGCCGAACGCGTCATTCGCGTGGAGCTGGCGCGCCGCGGGCTGGAGCCGCCGGAGCCCCCGATCGGGGCGTGTTCCCGCTGCGGAAGCTGGATCGCCCGCGGCCATTCGCTGGACGGGTGCTCCCGGTGCGGAGAACCGTTCCCCCCGGAAATCCTGCACGTGCTCGGAGCCCCGGAAGGCGGCGCGCCGCTCGAACCGGAGGTGACGCTCGAGTCGGTGCTGCGCACCGCGGACGCGGGTCTCATCGCGATCGCGAAGTCACTGCTGGAAGGGGAAGGGATCGAGTATCTCCTGCGGGGAGACCGTCTTCCCGATCTCTTCGGCGCCGGGCGGCTCGGCGGGTTCAACATCCTGACCGGGCCGGCCGAGTTTTTGGTTCATCCGCTCGAGGCCGAACGCGCGCGCGCCCTGCTCGAAGGCTTCGATGCGCCGACGGAACCCGCCCCCGACCCGGAGGAAGACGCCTGAACTCCTGCCCGAGGTCAATGGAGGGGTGACATGCTACAGCCCGCGA
The DNA here is from genome assembly GCA_012729555.1 of Acidobacteriota bacterium. Taxonomy (NCBI): domain Bacteria; kingdom Pseudomonadati; phylum Acidobacteriota; species Acidobacteriota bacterium. The sequence continues at coordinate 1,860 of JAAYCX010000026.1, read as the reverse complement.
AGAATGCGATCTGTCTTTGGCACGACGGCGACGCGGAAGAAGCGGCGTGCCGCGGTTGACCCCTCATGGGGCGTCCATCGGTGCCGTCGCCGCGATCCCGCGGCGGGGATTTCCATCCGATCCGGATTTGAATAAATCCCCCTCCCCGCGGGTACAATGGATGAAAACAGGACCTTAAGATTTCGGATTTGCTTCGCCGGGGCAAAAGTGACAGAATGCCTCAACTTCTCGACCGCTGGGGGCACATCATGGTGGAATGGGTTCAGACTCTCACTCGACTGGAACAGACCTTTTTCGTGTGCGCCGCCGTGGGCAGCGTGTTCTTCCTCATCCAGCTGGTGCTTTTATCCTTGGGGGGCGGCGACGCCGGAACCGACGTGGGCGCGGACGCGGGGGGGCACATCGGGGACGGGACGCTGGGGGGGGACGCGGACCTCTCGGCCGACGGGCACCACCCGAGCTCCGACCTGGGCTTCAAGCTCCTCTCCTTCCAGGGGCTGACGGCCTTCTTCATGCTGTTCGGGCTCGTGGGGCTCGCCATGAGCAGGGGGAGCGGCCTCGGCGGCGGGATCTCGGTGCTCACGGCCACGGCCGCGGGCTTTCTCGGCATGCTGGTGGTGGCCAGGCTCTTCCGCTTCTTCATCGGCATGCAGTCCTCGGGCACCATCGATATGAGAAACGCCGTGGGCGGGACCGGCCGCGTCTACCTCCGCATCCGGGCCGGCGCCAAGGGGCAGGTGGAGGTGGCGTTCCAGGGGCGGCTCCGGGTGTGCGACGCCCGGAGCGCCGACGGGAGCGAGATCCCCAATGACGCTCACGTCGAGGTCACCGGGCTCGAGGGTTCCACCCTCGTCGTGAAGCGCCTTTCCTAGCCGTTCCGCCGTACTTTTCGCAAAAGGAGACACCCATGCCTTACTGGATCGTAGCATCGATCGCCGCAGCCTTCCTGCTCGTGTTCTTCCTCCTCTACCTGGCGGGGCGCTACAAGCGCTGCCCGTCCGACAAGATCCTGGTCATCTACGGCAAGGTGGGCGCCGGGCAGAGTGCCCGCTGCATCCACGGCGGCGGCGTGCTGGTGCTGCCGCTGGTGCAGGACTACCGCTACCTCAGCCTCACCCCGATGACGATCCAGATCGACCTGCAGAACGCCCTGTCGCTGCAGAACATCCGGATCAACGTGCCGAGCACCTTCACGGTCGGAATCAGCACCGATCCCGCGATCATGACCAACGCGGCCGAGCGGCTGCTCAATCTCATGCCCCCGCAGATCGAGGCGATGGCGAAGGAGATCATCTTCGGGCAGCTGCGTCTGACGGTGGCGTCGCTCACCATCGAGCAGATCAACCAGGACCGCGAGTCGTTCCTGGAGGCGATCCGGAAGAACGTGGAGCCGGAGCTGAACAAGATCGGCCTCTACCTGATCAACGTCAACATCACCGACATCACCGACGAATCCGCCTACATCGTCTCGATCGGGAAGAAGGCGGCGTCCGAGGCCATCAACCGGGCGAAGGTGGACGTGGCGGAGCAGGACAAGTCGGGGGCCATGGGGGAATCCCAGGCGGTGCGCGACAAGGAGATCCGCGTGGCCGAGAACATGGCGGAATCGGTCAAGGGGCAGAAGAAGGCCGAGGCCGACCGGCGCGTGTTCGTCCAGGAGCAGGAGGCCCAGGCCGTCATGGGGGAAAACGTGGCCAAGGCCAACATCGCCGGCTACGAGGCCGAACTGGTGTCGAAACAGGCCGCCGCCCTGCAGAAGGGGGAGGTCGCCAGGCGCCGGGCCGAGGTGGAGATCCAGAAAGCCCAGTACCTGGCCGAGCAGGAGCGGCTCAACGCCGAGGAGGTGGTGCAGAAGGAGAT
>JAAYCX010000025.1 GCA_012729555.1 Acidobacteriota bacterium | reverse complement strand
GTTTATGATTATGAAAATTCTCAAGTACGGCGCCCCTGAACTGCGCGCCCGGAGCGAGCGGATCACCGACTTCGACGGTTCCCTGCAGAAGATCGTGGCGGACATGTATGAGACCATGTACAGCGAGCCCGGCATCGGTCTGGCCGCGCCGCAGGTGGGGCTCAACATCCGTCTGGCGACCGTCGACCTTTCGGTGGGTGAGGACGAGGGGAAGAAGATGGTGATCTGCAATCCCGAAATCGTCTCCGCGGAGGGGTCGCAGCGCAGCGACGAGGGGTGCCTGAGCATTCCCGGTTTCAGCGAGAGTGTCACCCGCCCCCAGAAACTGGTCGTGGAGGCGCAGGACCTCGAGGGGAAGGATCTGCGGATCGAGGCGGAGGGGCTCCTCGCCCGCTGCCTCTGCCACGAGATCGACCACCTCAACGGCGTCCTCTTCATCGATCATCTCAGCTCGCTCAAGCGCACCCTCATCAAGAACAGGATCCGGAAACTGGCCAAAGCCGGTGAATGGTAAGGCATGCGCGTCGTCTTCCTGGGCACCCCCGAGTTTGCCGTCCCCGCGCTCGAAAGTCTCCTCGGGCACGGGTGTGACATCCCGGCGGTGTTCGCCCAGCCCGACCGCCCCGCGGGGCGGGGGCGCAAGGTGCGGCCCGGCCCGGTGAAGTCCCTGGCCGAGAGCCGGGGGCTAGCGCTGCATCAGCCGGAAAAAATCAGGTCGGAGGAAAACCGGGAAGTGTTCGAGCGGCTGCGGCCCGACTATATCGTCAGCGCCGCCTACGGGCAGATCCTGCCCGGATGGCTGCTGGCCAGCGCCCGGCGCCATGCCCTGAACATCCACGCCTCGCTCCTTCCCCGTTACCGGGGGGCGGCCCCGGTGGCCTGGTCCATCCTCAACGGCGACCGGGTGAGCGGCGTCACCCTCATGGTCATGGAGGAGGCGCTGGACGCCGGCCCGATCCTGCTGCAGCGGGAGGTGCCGATCGGGCTCGAGACGACGACGGGGGAGTTGACCCGGACCCTTGCCCGGGAGGGGGCGGAACTCCTGGTCGAAACGCTCGTGCGGCTGGAGCGCGGCGACCTCCGCCCCGTGCCGCAGGACGAGGCGCTCGCGACCTGGGCCCCCCGCCTGACGAAGGACATGGCCCCCGTCTCCTGGGACGAAAGCGCGCTCGTGGTCCACAACCGGATCCGGGCCCTCGACCCCTGGCCCGGCGCGCGCACCCTTTTTTGCGGGGAACCGCTCCTCCTCTGGCGCAGCCTCCCCGGGGAGATGACGGGGTTCGCGGGAGCGGAGCCGGGACGGCTCCTGTCGGTGTCGGAACGGGGGATGCGGGTCCAGTGCGGCGGCGGCAGCGTCCTGGAACTGGTCGAGGTGCAGCGGCCGGGGAAGGGGCGCGTGAGCGGACGCGAGTTCGTCTCGGGAGCGCGGGTGCGCCCCGGGGACGTGGTCTTTCATTAACCGGTGGCCGGCCCCGGCGGTCCGGGGCCGCGGACGGCCTTTCCAGCCATGATATCTCCAGCCAGAAGAGTGAGCCTCGGCCTGCTCGAGCGGATCGAATCCCGGCGGCTCCACAGCGACGACGCCCTGAATTCGCCCGCCATGGAGCGGCTTGAGGTCCGGGACCGGCACCTGGTCACCGAGATCGTCTACGGGACCCTGCGCTGGCGCGGGCCGCTCGACCACCTGCTGGCCGCCCGGAGCGCGCGCCCCTGGGCCGAGGTCGAACCGGCCACCCGCACCCTGCTCCGGATGAGTCTCTACCAGATGTGGAAGATGGGCCGGGTGCCCGACCACGCGGTCTGCAACGACGCCGTGGAACTGGCACGGCGGGAATCGGGGCGGGGGAGCGACAGGTACGTGAACGGGATCCTGCGGGGACTGGGGCGGGCGCGCCCCTGGGAGCGGCCGGGCTTTTTGGACGGGGCTCCCGGCTGGGTGCGGCTTTCGCTCCCCCGCTGGCTCTACCAGCGGTGGGTCCGGCGCTGGGGGGCCGCGCAGGCGGAGGAGTTCGCCCTTTCCCTGAACCGGCCACCGCGGGCGGCTTTCCGCCTGACGGACGCAGAGGGGGAGGGGGAGACGCCGCCCGGGGAATCCTCCCCCCTGGTCCCCGGCGCCCGCCTGTCGCTGGACGAGGCTCCCCCCGGGGGGCGGGCCCATCTCCAGGACGAGGCCTCGCAGCTGATGCCGCATCTGTTCGGCCCGGCGGGGCAGGGGGGGAGGGTGTGGGACGCCTGCGCGGCCCCGGGCGGAAAAACGGCCGTTCTCGGGGGGATCTTCGGCCGGGTGGTCTCGAGCGACATCAGTCCCGGCCGGGTGCGCCGCATGCTGGAGCTGCTGCGCGCACAGGGAGTGCGGCCGGGGGGGGTGATCGTGGCCGACGCCGGGGGGCCGGCCCCGTTCGGGGTGGAGTTCGACGCGGCGCTCGCGGACGTCCCCTGCTCCGGGCTGGGCACCCTGAGGCGGAACCCGGAAATCAAATGGAACTTCAGGCCGGAGGAGTTCGCGGCGCTCGGGAGGGTGCAGGCCGCGATTCTGCGCGGCGTTTCGCAATCGGTGGCGGTGGGGGGGCGCCTCCTCTACTCCACCTGCTCGACCGAGCCGGAGGAGAACGAGAGGGTGGTGGAGGATTTCCTCGGCGCCCATCCCGGGTTCCGCATCGAGGAGCCCCGCTACCCCGAGGGGGTGGCGGCCTGGGTGGGGACGGACGGCTGCGTGCGCACCTTTCCCTCGGCCCGGCGCTGGGACGGTTTTTTTGCCGCCCTGCTGCGGCGGTGGAACTGAGCGGGCGGGAAAAAGGACAAGTGTCTTTATCACAAGGTTTTAGGAGGCTGGCACCTTGCATCGTGCCGGTCGCTGTGCTACCCTTGACCGAATCGGTGCGCGGCGGCGGGGCGGAATCGGCCCGACCCGTGCCGCGGCTGACATAGAGACGGAGCATCCTTGGATCGAATCATCGAAATCGCACCATCGATATTGTCGGCCGACTTCTCCCAGCTGGCCGCGGAAATCGGCAGGATAGAGCGGGGAGGGGCGGACGTGGTCCACCTGGACGTGATGGACGGGCGTTTCGTTCCCAACATGACCATCGGGCCGCCCGTCGTGGCCTCCATCCGCGGGTGCACCCGGCTGCCGCTGGACGCCCACCTGATGATGGAGCGGCCGGACCGCTTCCTGGACGCGTTCCTCGACGCGGGGGTCGACTGGCTCTCGGTCCATGTCGAGGCGGACGCGCACCTCGACCGGACCCTCAACCACATCCGCAGCCGGGGGGCCCGGCCCGGCATCGCCCTGAATCCGGCGACGCCGCTCGCGCTCCTCGAAGAGGCGCTGCCGCTTGCCGACTTCGTGCTGGTGATGACGGTCAACCCGGGGTTCGGCGGGCAGAAATTCATCCCCTCGATGCTGAAAAAAATCGATCGGCTGCGGAAGAGTATCGTATCCAAGGGGTATCGGACGCGCATCGAGGTGGACGGCGGCATCGGCCCGGAAAACCTGGCCGAAATCCTCGAGGCGGGGGCCGATATCATCGTCGCCGGTTCCGCGATTTTCGGTTCTCCGGGCGGCGCCTCCGCGGCGGTGGCGGAGATGAAGAAAATCGCCGCCGGGGAGAACCAGGGGGGCGCGGGGCGCTCCCGGTAAGCGGGGGGGCCGGCGCATTGGGAGGCGATTTGGGGATGAGATTTATCGTACGCTGTGTCGTGACGCTCGCGCTGCTCGCACTGGTGGGCGGCTGCAGCCAGAAGAGTGCCCGGCTGCAAAAGGGGGTCGTCCCCCCCGACCAGAACCTGTTCGACACCGGGAGCGACTACCTCAGGAAGGGGCAGTACATCAAATCGAGGCTGGCGTTCCAGACCCTGCTCAACACCTATCCCGACAGCGACGTGGCGGCCGAGGCCTATTTCGCGATGGGCGACTCGTTCTACGAGGAGGGGGGGACGGAGAACCTGCTGCAGGCCGAGGACCAGTACAAGAACTTCATCGTGTTCTACCCGCAGCACCCGCGCGCGGTGGACGCCCAGCTGAAGATCATCTCCGCCAACTACAAGCTGATCAACACCCCCGACCGCGACCAGCAGTACACCCGCCGCACCCTCGACGAGATCGCGCAGTTCGAGCGCCGTTTCGGCGACAGCGATTACCTTCCCATCGTGCGCCAGTGGCGCAGCACGGTGGAGGACGTGCTGGCGCGGGGGGATTACGGCGTCGGCAAATTCTACGCCGACAGGGGCAACGTGCTGGGCGCCGTCGGGCGTTACCAGGAGATCGTGGAGAAGTACCCCGATTACGCCGAACTGGACATGGTGCTCTACAACCTCGGCCAGATCTACGAGCAGTCCCGCAGCGAGAAGGACCACGAGAAAGCGAAGGAATACTACGGCGAGATCGCGCGGGGGTTCCCCTTCAGCCCGCATTATACCGAGGCGGTCGAGCGCCTCGGCACGCTCGGGGCGGAGGTCCCGGAGGTCGACGCCGAAATGGCGGCCCGGCACCGGGCGAACCTGAAGGAGCCGGAGGGTTTCTCGCCGCTGAAGCCGCTGGTCGACTTCGGCAAGGCGCTCGGGTTCGTCCCCCCCCCGGACCAGTACGAGGTGGCGCAGCGGGCGGTCGAGGCTGAAAAGGCGCGCGAGGCCGAACTGGCCGCCGCGGAGGCCAGGGCGGCGGCGGGAGACGATATCCTGATCGAGACCGAGATCCGCCAGAGCGCCTCGGGCGCGGACGCCTCGGGCGCGGCCACTGCCGAAGGGGCCGCTTCGACGGGCTCCGGGCCGGAGGCGGAGCGGGAAAAGGCCAGCAGCCGCTACAAACGGAAACAGGATTAAGGGCCCATAACCCGGGACGGAACCGATGACGCTCAAACTGCTGGTGGCCGATGACAGCGTGACGATGCAGAAAATGGTGCGCCTCGCCTTCGGGGCCGAGGATGCCGAGGTGGAGGCGGTAGCGAGCGGCGAAGCGGCCCTCGAGGCGCTCCGCCGCTTCCGGCCCGATATCGTGCTGGCCGACGCGCTCATGCCGGGGATCGGCGGGTACGAGCTGTGCGCCCGCATCCGGGAGGAGCCGGAATTCGGCCGCATCCCCGTGATCCTTCTCTCGGGCGCCTTCGAACCCTTCGACCCGCAGGAGGCGGAGCGGGTGGGCGCCGACGGACACCTGTCGAAGCCCTTCGACACCTCCGAGCTGATCGACAGGGTGCACTCCCTGGCCGGCGCCGAGGCCCCGGCCGCGGGCCCGGGCCTCGCATCGGCGCGGGAATCGTTCCTGGGACCGGGCGCGATCCTGGACCTGTTCGGTCCCGATCGGCCCGGCCGGGGGAAGGCGGAAGCGGTCGCGCGCCCGGGCGCGCTGACGGACGAGGAGGTCCGGCGCGTGGCCGCGGAGGTCGTCGGGCGCCTGTCGCCCGACGTGATTCGCGAGGTCGCCTGGGAAGTCGTGCCCGAACTGGCCGAGGTTCTCCTGCGGCGCGTCATCGAGGAGCGCGGCCCCGGGAGCGATCGCTCCTAGACTAAGCCCGTCGATTCGAATAAAATCTCTCCCTTTGTTCCCGGGTGTGCATCCATTGAAGAAAGAGGTCGGAAATGTCTCGTGAGCCGCTCGCCAAGTCCTATCAGCCCAGGGAGTTCGAGCAGAAATGGTACGGTTTCTGGGAATCGCGCGGATTCTTCGGCGCCGAGGCGCCGTCGTCCAGGCCCCGGTTCAGCATCGTCATCCCCCCCCCCAACGTCACCGGCTCGCTCCACATGGGACACGCGCTGCAGCACACGCTGCACGACATCCTGGTGCGCTGGAAGCGGATGAGCGGGTACAACACCCTCTGGCTCCCCGGGACGGACCACGCCAGCATCGCGGTCCACTACGTGCTCGACAAGCAGCTGGAGGCGCAGAAGAAGAACCGGCTGGAGCTGGGGCGCGAGGAGTTCCTCCGGCTCGCCTGGGAGTGGAAGAAGACGAGCGGCGGAACCATCCTCAACCAGATGCGGCGTATGGGCGTCAGCTGCGACTGGAGCCGCGAGCGCTTCACCATGGACGAGCAGCTCTCGCGCGCCGTCGTGGAGGTCTTCGTCCGCCTCTACGAGGAGGGGCTGATCTACCGGGGCGAATACATCGTCAACTGGTGCCCCCGCTGCAAGACGGCGATCTCCGACCTGGAGGTCGTCTACCAGCCCACGAAGGGGAAACTCTGGCACATCCGCTATCCCCTGGTGGGGAGCGGGAGGTCGCTCGTCGTGGCCACCACGCGGCCGGAAACGATGCTGGGGGATACCGCCCTGGCCGTGCACCCCGAGGACGAGCGCTACCGGGACCTGGTCGGGCGGAAGGTGCTCCTGCCGGTGGCCGGCCGGGAGATCCCCGTCATCGCCGACGCCTTCGTGGACCGCGAGTTCGGCACCGGCGTCGTCAAGGTCACCCCGGCCCACGACCCGAACGACTTCGAGGCGGGCATGCGCAACGGGCTCCCGAGGATCACCGTGATCGGCGACGACGGGCGGATGACCGAGGCAGCCGGCGCGTACCGGGGGATGGACCGCTACGAATGCCGCCGCCGCCTGGTGGCGCAGCTCGAGGCGGAGGGGTACCTCGACAGGATCGAGGACCACGAGCACAACGTCGGGCAGTGTGACCGCTGTTCGGCCGTGGTCGAGCCCAAGATCTCCCTGCAGTGGTACCTCAAGGTGGAAACCCTGGCCCGCGAGGCGATCGAGGCGGTCGAAAGCGGGCGGGTGCGCTTCGTGCCGGACAGCTTCAAGAAGCGCTATTTCGAATGGATGTACAACATCCACGACTGGTGCATCTCGCGCCAGCTCTGGTGGGGGCACCGGATCCCGGCCTGGCACTGCGAGGCGTGCGGCGCCGTCACCGTCGCGCGCACGACGCCCGAGAAGTGCGAGCGCTGCGGCGGGGGGCTCCGGGAGGAGAGCGACATCCTCGACACCTGGTTCAGCTCGGCCCTCTGGCCTTTTTCGACCCTGGGCTGGCCCGACGACACCGAGGACCTGCGCACCTTCTACCCCACGGACGTGCTGATCACCGGCCCGGACATCATCTTCTTCTGGGTCGCGCGCATGATCATGATGGGGCTCAAGTTCGCCGGCGACGTCCCCTTCTCCGAGGTGCACATCAACGGCATCGTGCGGGACGCCCAGCACAAGAAGATGAGCAAGACCAAGGGGAACATCATCGAGCCGCTCGAGCTCGTCGACCGCTACGGCGCGGACGCCGTGCGCTTCACCCTCTCCTCCATGGCCGTTCCCGGGACCGACATCCCCTTTTCCTCCGACCGGATGAAGGGCTACAGCGCCTTCGCCAACAAGGTCTGGAACGCCGCGCGCTTCGTGCTGATGAATCTCAGGGAGACGGACGGCGCCCCGCGCGCGGAGGAGGTGGAGGCGCTGGCGCGGGAAGGGGCGCTCCCGATCGAGGACCTCTGGATCCTCGACCGCCTGAACCAGACGGCGGGCGGGATCGCGGAGGCGCTCGAGAAGTTCCGGTTCCACGAGGCGTCGGCGCTGATCTACCAGTTCATCTGGCACGAGCTCTGCGACTGGTACATCGAGCTGGTCAAGCCGGTGCTGACGAGCGAGGCCGCCCCCGAAGCGGAGCGGGGCCCCAGGATCCGGGTGCTGCTCCATGTGTTCGACCATGCGCTGCGGCTGCTCCACCCCTTCATGCCCTTCATCACCGAGGAGATCTGGCAGAAGCTGCCGCACACGGGCGATTCCCTCATGGTCCAGGAGTTCCCCGTCCGCCGCGCTTCCCTGGACAACCCGGGCGCGGCCGCCGGCATGCAGGACCTGATGGGCCTCGTCGGGGAGATCCGCTCGCTGCGCGCGGAGATGAACATCGACCCGAAGAAACCGCTCGACGCGGTCGTGGCGCCGCTCGACGCGGCGGCCGCGGAACTGCTCGAGCGGAACCTCGACAAGCTCCTCACCATGGCGCGCCTCGGCTCGGTGATGTTCGCCGCGCCGCTGCCGGAGGGGCTCCTGCGGGGGGTGGCGCGCATCGGCGAATTCGGCCTCGATGCGCGCGCCGCGATCGACGTCCAGGCCGAGAGGGAGCGGATCGGCCGGGAGATGGCGCGGGTCAAGGACGAAATCGACCGGATCGCCCGGAAGGTCCAGAGCCACGAATTCACGGCGCGGGCTCCGAAGGAGATCGTCATGGAGAACCGGGCGCGGCACGACGAACTGACCGAACGCTACCGCAAGCTCGAATCGAACCTCAGTTATCTTCCGCGGCAGGAAAAATGAGCCCGATCGCGCTGCCGGCGGTCCTGACCGACCTGGGCCACGTGGGGGAGGCGGGCCTGCCCCTGCAGAACGCCCCCTGGTTCGAGCGCGAGCTCGAGCTGTGCCGGGAGTGGGGGTTCGGACTCGAAACCATCGGGGACCGGGTGCGCCTCCGGCCGGACCCCGACGCGCTGGTGCCTTACTGGATCCAGAAGGAGACCCCGGCCCTGGCCTGGGAATGGCTCCGGACCCACGGGTTTCTGAGCGTGGACAGCACCAACCGCGAGGCGCTCGAGCTGGCGCGCCGGGGGGCGCCCGGGGGGAGCCTGGTCTGGGCCGAGGAGCAGACCGCGGGCAGGGGGCGCATGGGACGCTCCTGGTTCTCGCCGCGGAAAACGGGGCTCTACGCGAGCCTCGTCGTGCGCCCGGCGTGCGAGCGGGAGCGCTGGCCGCTGCTCGGGCACGTGGCCGCCGTCTCGCTCCACGACGCGATTTCGGCCTGCGTGGTCGGGATGGCCGCCCGGAAGCTCGACATCGATCTCAAGTGGCCCAACGACGTGCTGCTCGGGGGGCGCAAATGCGCCGGGATCCTGCTCGAGTCGATCCCGGACGGGGAAGGGGCGCCGGCCGTGGTCGTGGGGGTGGGGGTCGACGTGCACCCCGGGAGCGTGCCCGCGGATCTCGAGGGGGAAGCGGTCTCGGTGGACGAGATGGCGGGGCGCGCGGTGCCCCGGCGCCTCCTGCTGGTCACCTTCCTCTACCATTTTCAGAAGGGGTGCCGGGAGCTGGAGGCCGGTAACTTTGCCGGCGTCCTCGAGGGGTGGAAGAAGCGCTGCACCATGTGGGACGGGGCCCCCGTCTGGATCCACGAGGGGGAGCGGCGCCGCGCGGCCGTCACCTGCGGCCTCGACGAAGCCGGCGCCCTGCTGGTGCGCACGGAGGCGGGGGCGGTCGAGACCCTCGTCGCCGGGGACGTCCGGGTGCGCGCCCGCGACGGGCGCTGACCCCGTTTACAACCGATCGCCGGGAAAGGGAGATGCCATGTTTTTCAGGAAATCCTCGAGGGAGACCCCCGAGAAGAAGGCGGGGCTGTTCGAGAGGATGAAGAAGGCCCTCGGGGCCACCAAGGAAAACCTGGTCTCGCGGATCGAATCGGTGCTGGGATCGGTCTCGGCCATCGACGAGGGGGCGCTCGACGAGCTGGAGGGGACGCTGCTCGGGGCCGACCTGGGGGTGGGGGTGACCGACCGGGTCATGGCGGCGGTGCGCGCGGCGCACAAGAGGGGGGAGATCGCGGGCCCCGACGCGGCCCGCGCCGTGATCCGCGGCCAGCTCCTGGAGATCCTGAGCGTTCCCCGCCCGGAGGAAGGGGAGGAGGAGGAGCGGACCGAGGTCTGGATGGTCGTCGGGGTGAACGGGACCGGGAAGACGACGACGGTGGGGAAGCTGGCCGCCCGCCTCGCCGGGGAGGGGAGGAAGGTCCTCGTCTGCGCCGCCGACACCTTCCGGCCGGCGGCGATCGAACAGCTGGCGGTCTGGGCCGAACGCTCCGGCAGCGAGCTGGTCCGGAGCCGGACGGGGGGAGATCCCTCGGCGGTGCTGCACGACGCCCTCTCCGCGGCCGGGGCTCGCGGGGCGGACCTCGTGCTGGTCGACACGGCGGGGAGGCTGCACACCAGGAGCAACCTGATGCAGGAACTGGACAAGATGCGGCGCGTGGCGGGGCGCAAGGTCCCCGGAGCCCCGCACGAGGTGCTGCTGGTCGTCGACGCCACCACCGGGCAGAACGGGCTGGCGCAGGCGCGGGAGTTCACGCGCGCGACCGGGGTGACGGGCCTCGTCGTCACCAAGCTGGACGGGACCGCCAAGGGGGGGATCCTCTTCGGCATCTGCCAGGAACTCGGGATCCCGGTCCGCTTCATCGGGATCGGGGAGGGGCTCGAGGACCTGCTGGAGTTCTCCCCCGAATCGTTCGTCGATTCGCTCTTTCAATAGCGGCTCCCGCCGGGAGCGCGAGCGCCGGGGCGCCATGGGAGATTCCTCCGCTCTGCTGAACTGCGTGATCCTGCGGGAGGCCGCCCGCGGAGAATGGCTGCGCTTCGGCCCGCCGGTCCGGATCCTGACCGCCCGGCGCATCGGGGAGGTCCTCCCAGCGCTCGAGGAGGTCGGACGGCTGGTGCGGGAGGACGGGGTGCATGCCGCCGGTTTCGTCGCCTACGAGGCCGCCCCCGCCTTCGATTCCGCCCTCGCCGCCCACCCCGCGCGCGGTCCCTTTCCCCTCCTCTGGTTCGGGCTCTACCGGGAGCCGGCCGTGATCGCTCTGCCGGAGCCCGATTTCGGGGCCTGCGCCCTCGGGCGTCTCCGGCCGGCCGTGAGGCGCGAAGACTATGCCGCCGCCCTCGCCAGGATCCAGGACTACATCCGCTCGGGGGACACCTACCAGGTCAATTACACCCTGCGGCTGAGGGGGAGCTTCCGGGGGGACTCCTGGAACCTTTTCCTGGCCATGGTCCGGGCCCAGCCCGTGGGATACGGCGCCTACATCGACACGGGGCGGGGGGTGGTGTGCTCCGCCTCTCCCGAGCTCTTCTTCCGGACCGCCGGGGGGGTGCTTACGGCGAAGCCGATGAAGGGGACCGCCGGGCGCGGGCGCACCACGCCCGAGGACCGCTGCCAGGCCGAGTGGCTCCGTCGTTCGGAGAAGAACCGGGCGGAGAACCTGATGATCGTCGACATGATCCGCAACGACCTGGGGCGGGTGGCCCGCACCGGGAGCGTGCGGGTGCCCGCGCTCTTTGAAATCGAACGCCACCCGACCCTGTGGCAGATGACCTCCACCGTCACCGCCGAGTGCGACCGTCCGCCGGCCGAGATCTTCCGCGCCCTTTTCCCCTGCGCCTCCATCACGGGAGCGCCCAAGATCCGCACTTCGTCCATCATCCGCGAGCTCGAGCCGGAAGCGCGCGGAGTCTACACCGGCAGCATCGGCTACCTCTCGCCGGGCGGGGAGGCTCAGTTCAACGTGGCCATCCGCACCGCCCTGGTCGATCGGGAGCGTCGGAGCGTCGAGTACGGCGCCGGCGGGGGGATCGTGGCCGATTCCTCGGCCGGCGAAGAATACGGGGAGGCGCTGCTGAAGGCGCGGGTTCTCGAGGAGCGGCCGGGCGGATTTTCCCTGCTCGAAACCCTCCTCTGGACGCCGGGGGAGGGCTGGTTCCTGCTCGGGCGCCATCTCGACCGGATGGCCGATTCCGCCGCCTATTTCGGTTATACCCTCGACCGCGAGACGCTCGCGGGAAGGCTCGGGCGGATGGCCGCGGACTTTTCAAAAGCGCGGAAGGTGAGGATCCTCCTCGACGAGCGGGGGGAGGCAAGGGTGGAGGTGGCCCCGGCGGCCCCCGCCGGCCCGGACCCGGTGCGGCTGCAGGTGGCGCACGGGGCGGTGTGCTCCTCCGACCCCTTTCTCTACCACAAGACGACGCGCCGGGAGGTATACGCGCGGGCGCGGCGGCGTCACCCCGGCGCGGAGGACGTGCTGTGCGTGAACGAGCGCGGGGAACTCACCGAATCCACGATCGCCAACCTGGTGCTGGAGGTGGACGGGGGGCGCTTCACCCCGCCGGTGGAATCGGGGCTGCTGGCAGGGGTTTTCCGGGGGTGGCTGATCGAGCGGGGGGAGATCTCCGAGCGCGTGCTCCGGCCCGGGGACCTCGAGCGCTCCACCGGGATCTGGCTCGTCAATTCGGTGCGCCGCTGGCGCCGCGCGGTCCTCATCTAGCCGCGCATGTATCAGCGGTCGCCCAGCAGCCGCTGCGGGTCGAGCAGGGTGATGCGCCGGCCGGAGACCTCGACGAGTCCCTCGTCCCGGAGGCGGGCCATGGCCCGTGTCACGGTCTCGCGCGAGGTTCCCACCATCTCCGCCAGCTCCTGGTGCGTGATCTTCAGGTCGATGATGGTGCCGTGGGAGTCGCGGACCCCGTGCTTTGCGGCCAGGTCGTAGAGCCCCATGCGGATCCGGGAGTCGGCGGTGCGGTGGCTCTGGCTCTGGGTCTGCCAGACCTCGCGCAGGCGCGCGCACAGGACGTGGATGATTTCGAGCATCACCTTTTCGTTGTGGAGCAGGTACTTGTGAAAGTCCGCCCCGCTGACGGAGATGATGCGCGAATCCTCCATGGCCGATACGGTGGCGGGCGAGGTCTTGCCGTCGAGCAGCGACATCTCGCCGAAAAAGTCCCCCGCCTTGTGGATGGCGATGATGGTTTCCTTCCCCCCCGGCGCCGATTTGGCCACCTTGATCTTTCCCGACAGCACCAGGTACATGTAGTCCCCCGTCTGCTCCTCGAGAAAAATGATCTGGTTCCGGCGGTAGGAGCGGGAGACGAAGATGTGGGCCAGCGCGTCGAACTCCCCGTCGGTCAGGGTGGAAAAAAGCGGGACGGCGCGGATCATGTCTGCTTTCATCGCAACCTCAATCTCGTGAAAACGGCGTCGTCATCGGCCACCCGTTCTGTCTTCAGCCGGTTCTGGCGGCGGCGGAACACGAAGACGGCGACCAGGGCGCCGGCCAGGAGGGATGCCGCGGCGAGCAGCATCACGAAGATCAGGGAGTGGACGATCGTCCGGAGCAGCGGCAGCGGGACCCCCCAGAGGATGCCCGGGGACCCCTTGTCGTCCTCGAGCCAGCGGACCGAATAGCTGTAGCGCACCTGGTCGAGGACTTCCGCCGCGGCCGCGGGCGTCCACTCCCCCTCGAGAAAGGCCACCAGGGGGCCCGCCTGGCGGCCGTAAAGGTGCGCGCCGGGAGCGGCACGCGGGGCGAACTCCTCGAAATAGGCTTCGGCGATCTGCGGGGTGGGAAAATCGAGGAGCGTAAGGGTGCCCCGGGAGCCGTCGAGGAGATAGCCCGCCCGGGCGATTTCCATGTCGATGCCGGGGCGGACGTAGTCGGGCATCCGGCCCGCGGAGTGGGTCAGCAGGGGCGCCAGTCCCGGAAAATACTGGAGCGTCGCGTGGTCCCGCCCCGGTTCGGGGAGACGGGCGACGAGCGCGGGGACGCGCTCTTCGCGCGGCCCGATGCGCTCGCTCACGCTCCGGGCGACGCGCTCCGGGAGGTCCCCGGGGATGTCGCGCCCCCGGAGGCGCACGAACGTCCTCCCCTGGGCGAAAAGAAGGGTGCCGCCGTCTCCGGCCCGGACGTCGCCCGGCGGGCCCGCCAGGACCGGAGCGGGCCGCAGCAGGCTCAGGAGGGAATAGGCGGCCCGGAAATCGAGCACCCTGATGATCTCCAGGGAGAGGGTGCCGCCGCCCGCCCGCCAACTGCGCCGGGCGTAGGCGTCGAAGCCGACGTCGGAGATGAGGCGGCCGTTTTCCACCGCCGTCAGCCCGGCGGGGTCCTCGAAGCTTTTGTCCGATTCCACCCGGAGTTCGGGAAACTCGTCCGGGGCGGGGAAGAGGGACGCGGGCCCTGCGGCGGCCGCGGGCGCAAGGAAGATCAGCAGAGCCAGGATCCAGGTCGGTTTCATCTATTCCCCGTCTTTGAGGTTCTGGACGAGATCGCCGCCCAGGGTCTGCACGTATCCGACGATTCCCTCGTAAAGGGCGCGGGCCATGGCCTTCCTGCCGTCCGCGGCGCCGAGGACCCCTTCGTCCCTGGGATTGCTGATAAAGGCGACCTCGGCAAGTATGGAGGGCATCCGGGCCCCGATCAAGACGATAAAGGGAGCGCGGCGGACTCCGCGGTCCTTCGTCGACGGCAGCAGGCGCCGCGCCCCGGTGTACAGGCGCTTCTGCATGATCGACGCCAGTTCCCGCGATTCGGCCGATTTTTCCGCCTGGGCGATCCCCTTGACGAGATCCTCCAGTTCGCTGACGGCCAGCATGCCGCTCGCGTTCTCCCGTGCGGCGATTTCCCGTTCGGCGTCGCTCTTGGCGAAATCGAGGTAATAGGTTTCCACCCCGCTCGTGCTGCGGTGGCGGCTGCTGTTGGCGTGAATGGAGAGGAACAGGTCGGCCCGGTAGTGATTGGCCAGGGCCGTCCGCTCCTCGAGCGACACGTAGACGTCCGTGTCGCGGGTCAGAAAGACATGGGCCCCCAGTTCGTCCTCCAGCATCGCCTTGAGCTCGCGCGCGATGGCCAGGGTGAGGTCCTTTTCCCGGAGTCCGTTCGGGCCGACCGTCCCCAGGTCGTGCCCCCCGTGCCCGGGATCGAGGACGATACGGCCGATCTTGAGCCCCAGCATGCGGGTGAGCGTGCGGTCCCCCAGGCTTGTCCGGGGCGCCGCCTTCGGGGCGCCCCCCCCCTCGGACGGGCTCCGCTCCTGGGCCGGACGGGCTGGGGGCGGGGTCACGGAAGCCGTGGCTGCGGAAGGGGCGGGCACGGGGGCGGGGGGCGCCCCGGTCCGCGCGGCGGCGCCGGGAGGGTAGAGATCGATTTCGATGCGGAAGGGAGAATCCAGTTCCCTGACCGCGTACTCCACGGGGGAGGAGAGGTCGAGCACCACGCGGACGGCGCTCGAGCTGTGGCGTCCCGCCCTTATCCGTTCGAGGGGACCGCTTCCGACCGGGATGGCGCGATCGGCCAGCCCCTCGGACAGGTCGGCCCCGGCCAGGTCGAAATAAATCCTCTCGGGGTTGCGGAGCCTGGCCCGGCTGAAGCCCGTCTTCCGGTCGAGGTCGATGGTGACCCTGGTGGCGTCCCCCAGTGAAAAGAAGCGGATGCCGTGCACGACCGCCCGGCGGGGCGCCTCCCCCTTTTCGGGGGGTGGGGGTCCGGCTGCCGCGACCCCCGGGGCGGGCGCGGTCCTGGCGGCGCCGGCGGCGTCCTGGAGGGCGGGCGGTTCGTCGCCCGAACGCAGCGCGGCGGCACGTTTCCGGGCGTCGCGCGCGTCGCGGTGGGCGGGGTAGTCGCGCGCGAGAAACTCGAAGCGTGCGGCCGCGGTGCGGCTGTCCTTCGCGGAGTCGAACTTCTCTCCCATCCGCTGGTGGAGCAGCCCCTCGGCGTAGAGCGCGTCGGGTGCGTGGACATAATGGGGGTCGTACAGGTACACCTTGCGGAAGAGCGCGGCGCACCGGGCATACTCGGAGCGGGGGGCGTCAGGCTCGATCCGCTCCTCGAGCTCGAGGGCGTCGCGCCAGGCGCGCTCCGCCTTGTCCCGCTCCCAGGCGGCCGCCGCGGGGCAAAGGGAGAGAACGAGCGCTGCAGCGAGCGTGCAGTAGACGGCAGCAAAATTGCGCTCCCCGCGCCGGACTCCCATCATGTCGAGATCATAGACAGGGTTGGACCTGTTGTCAAGCCATACCAGTTAGAACTTATTGATAATTAAGGCCTTAACCGTTAAAGGAGGTCCGGTTCAGTCGAAGGCGGGGACGTTGGTCACGTGCAACACCCCGGTCTCGTCATAGTAGCGGTACAGGGGCGGAGGTTCCTCCTTTTCGGCGATCCCCCCGGATTGCCGGTACCGCTCCTGGATCTGCCGGACATAGTCCTGGGTCTCCCGGATCCGGGGCACCCGGCCCAGGCGCTGGACCAGGGTTTCCCCCGCGTTATAGGCGGCGAGGCTCAATTCCAGGTCGTTGTTGAAACGGTCCATCAGGAAACGGAAGTAGCCGACCCCGCCCCGGATGTTCTGTTCGGGGTCGAAGCTGTCCTCCACCCCCAGCCACCGGGCCGTGGCCGGCATCAGTTGCATCAGTCCCCGCGCCCCCTTGGGGGAAACGGCCCGCGGGTTGAAGTTCGATTCGGTCTTGATGATGGAGCGGATCAGGGTGGAATCGACGCCGAAATCGAGGGCGGCCTGCTCGATGATGGCGTCGATGGACGGTTCGGATCCTTCCGCCCGGCCCGGGGCTTCCTCCTCCCGGCCCGATACCCTGAGGTCCTCGACCCGCCCGACCGGGGGGATGTTGGTGAAGACGGGGGTCCCGTTTTCATCGGTATAGGAATAGAGGGCTTCGGCGAGGCAGGGGCCCGCCGCGAACAGGAGCAGGAGCAGGATCGACAGAGAGGTTCGGACCATGGCCATCCTTGTATTATATCTCCTTTCATATCGGCGGGAGCGGGAAACTCCATCGCCGAAAAATCGGGGAAGGGGTCAGGGTGCGCCGGCCAGCATCTCCTCGATGACGCCGTAGCTGGCGTCGAGGGCTTCGCCAAGGCGCGAGGCGTCCTTTCCGCCGGCTTCCGCCAGTTCCGGTTTTCCCCCGCCGCCCCCCCCCACCAGCGGGGCGATCCTCTTGATGACGCCGCCGGCCGGGATTTTCCCGCAGAGGTCGGCGGTGACCATGACCACCAGCGCCGGTTTGCCCTCCTGCGGCGTTCCGAGGACGACCACCCCCGAGCCGAGCTTCTGCTTGAGTTCGTCGGCCAGCGTGCGCAACCCCGCGCGGTCGGTGGAGGGGACCGCGTGCGCCACCACCTGGACCCCCCGGATATCCCGGCCGGCACCGAGGATGTCTCCGATGGCGGAGCGGGCGGAGCGGGCTTTCAGCTCTCCGAGTTCACGCTCGAGGGAGCGCACGCGCCCGTGGAGCTTTTCGAGGAGGGCGGGGATCTCCTGGCGCGGCACCCGCCCCTCCTCCTGGAGCGCGTCGATCAGCTCCTCGTCCGACCGGAAGCGCTCGAGCGCCGCCGGTCCGGTCACCGCCTCGACGCGCCGCACCCCGGCCGAGATCCCCCCCTCGCCGACGATCTTGAACACCCCGATATGGCCGGTGGCGGGGACGTGGGTGCCGCCGCAGAGTTCGCGGCTGAAGCCGGGAACCTCCACCACCCGCACCTTTTCCTGGTACTTCTCCCCGAACAGGGCCGTGGCTCCCGACCGCATCGCCTCCTCGAGGTCCATGAGCGAGGTGGCGATCGGGGAGTTGTTCCAGATCTCCCCGTTGACCAGGTCCTCGACCCTGCGGATCTCGGCGGGGCTGAGCGGGGCGTAGTGGGTGAAGTCGAACCGCAGCCGCTCGGGCGTGACCAGCGAACCCGCCTGCTTGACGTGGGCCCCCAGCACCTGGCGCAGCGCCGCCTGCAGCAGGTGGGTGGCCGTGTGGTTTTTCATCGTCAGGCGCCGCTTGGCCAGGTCCACCTCGGCCGTGACGGCGTCCCCCGTTTCGAGCCGCCCCTCCTCCACCTCGACCAGGTGGGTGATGGCGGTGCCGCGGTAGATCGTATCGAGGACGCGCGCGCGCCCCCCGTCACGCGTGATCCTCCCGGTGTCCCCGACCTGGCCGCCCGAGGCGGCGTAGAAGGGGGTGGCGTCCAGGGCCAGTTCGCCCCGCTCCCCCGCGGAGACCGCCTCGGCGCGTTCGCCGTCGACGATGATGGCCCGAATGCGGGCCGGAACGGGGCCGGCGGCGTCGTACCCGACGAAATCGGTCGTCCCCTCGAAGAGGGTCTGGGCCACCTCCTGTCGGATTTTTCCCGAGGCGTAGTCCCGGCGCGAGCGCTCGCGCTGCGTCTCGAAGGCGCGGGCGAAGGCGGCTTCGTCGACGGTGAGCCCGTTTTCGCGCGCGAGGTCCTCGATGATCTCGAGCGGCAGGCCCCGGGTATCGTAGAGGAAGAACGCCTCCTCCCCCGGGAGCGCCCGCTCCCCGGCGGCCTTGAGGCGGGCGGCCCGCTCGTTGAAGTCCCGGAGCCCCTCGCCCAGGGTGCCGGCGA
Source organism: Acidobacteriota bacterium (assembly GCA_012729555.1). Taxonomy (NCBI): domain Bacteria; kingdom Pseudomonadati; phylum Acidobacteriota; species Acidobacteriota bacterium. Next base: position 10,911 of record JAAYCX010000025.1, on the reverse strand, counting down.
ACGACTCCTCCTCGCGGCGGATGACACGCGCGACGGTTTCGCGCGTTTCGGCCAGCTCGGGGTAGGCGGGCCGCATCGCCTCGATGACGCTCCCCGCCAGGCGGTAGAGGAAGGGATCCGCGATGCCCAGCCTCTTGCCGTGGACCATGGCGCGGCGCAGGATCTTGCGCAGGACGTAGCCGCGCCGGTCGTTGCCCGGGTACTGCCCGTCGCCGACGACGAAGGCGGCCGCGCGCGCGTGGTCGGCGATGACGCGCATGGAGACGTCGTCGCCGGGGTCGGCGCCGTAGTCGTTGCCGCACAGCCCGGATAGCTCGTCGAGCAGCGGCCGGAACAGGTCGGTGTCGTAGTTGGACGTCCGTCCCTGGAGGATGGTGGTGATGCGCTCCAGCCCCATCCCGGTGTCGATCGAGGGGGAGGGGAGCGGGTCCATCCGGCCCGACGCGTCTCGGTTGAACTGCATGAAGACCAGGTTCCAGACCTCCACCCAGCGGCCGCAGGGACAGGTCAGGTCGCACTCGCCGTGGTCCGGGAGGGGGCTGCGGCCGAAATCGTAGTGCAGCTCCGACGAGGGGCCGCAGGGGCCCGTTTCCCCCATCGTCCAGAAGTTGTCCGCCTCGTCCAGGCGCAGGATCCTTTCGGCCGGGATCCCCTCCTGGCGGTGCCAGAGGTCCCACGCCTCGTCGTCCTCGCGGAAGACCGTGATCCACAACCGCCCGGGATCGAGGCCGTAGCGGCCGGTCAGCAGCTCCCAGGCGAAGTGGATGGCGTCCTTCTTGAAGTAATCGCCGAATGAGAAGTTGCCCAGCATTTCAAAGAAGGTATGGTGGCGCCGCGAGTGGCCGACATCCTTGAAATCGTTGTGCTTGCCGCTGACGCGCATGCATTTCTGGCTCGTGGCGGCGCGGGTGTAGGGGCGCCGTTCCCGGCCCAGGAAGATGTCCTTGAACTGGTTCATCCCCGCGTTGGTGAACAGCAGCGTCGGGTCGTTGAAGGGAATGAGCGAACTGCTGGGCACTCTCCTGTGTCCGTTCTGCTCGAAATATTTCAGGAAGGTTTCGCGGATCTCGAGGCTGCTGGTCAAGTCAATCTCCTGTGTCGAAGCGGCGCGCGAGCGCCGCGGGGAGCCGCCGGCGGAGCGCGGCCGATATCCGGTCCCGGGCGAAGCCGCGCCGGGCAAGGGCGTCGGCGAGGCTCCGGGCTTCGGCGGGGGTGCGGGGAACGCCGCGGCGCGCCCAGAGCCGGTCGATTTCGGCCCCGAGCCCGGCGTCCTCCCCGAGCTGCCCCCGCACGCGCCCGAGCGCCGCATCGATGACGGGCGGGGGCACGCCGACCCGGCCGAGGGCGGCGTCCACCCTGGCCGGTCCCCATCCCTGCCGTTTCATCCGATGGAGAGCGAAATTATACGCATATTCGGCGTCGTTGAGAAGGTCGAGCTGTTCGAGCCGGTCGAGCACCGGTTCGACCGGGGTGCCGGGCGCGGCGCGGGCGAGACGCGCGCCCAGGTCGGCGCGGCACAGCGGCCGGCGCGCGAGGAGCGCCGCGGCTTTTTTCATCAGGTCGGGGTCGGGTCGGGTATCCATCGATGCGCACCGGGAGCGCCTCCGGGCGCCCCCCGGACACAGCATACCATCAACCCGGCCTAGCGGGTCAGGGCGTTCTGCATCGATTCGATGGCGGCGTCCTTGGTCGTGTAGATCCCCTGGATCCGAAGCTTGAACTCCTCCGGGTTGGTCGAGTAGGCGAAGGCGTCCTCGAGGGAGATGCGCCCGGCCTTGTAGTGATCGTAGATCGACTGGTCGAACGTCTGCATGCCGTACTGGGAGGTCCCCGCCGCCAGCGCCTCGCGGATGAGACGGGTCTTGTCGGGGTCGACGATGCAGCTGCGGATCAGCTCCGTGGTGCGCAGGATCTCGATGGCGGGGACGCGGCCCGGGGTGTCCGAGCGCCGCATCAGGCGCATGGAGACGACGGCGCGCAGGACCATCGACAGCTGCAGGCGGATCTGCCGGTGCTGGTGGACCGGAAAGGCGGCCGTGATGCGGTTGATGGTCTCCACCGCGTCCAGGGTGTGCAGCGTGCTGAAGACCATGTGCCCGGTTTCCGCCGCGACCAGGGCCGTCTCGATGGTCTCGGCGTCGCGCATCTCGCCGACCAGGATCGTATCCGGGTCCTGGCGCAGGCTGCTGCGCAGGGCGGACGCGAAACTCGTGGCGTCCACGCCGATCTCGCGCTGGCTGATGAGGCTCATGCGGTCGTTATAGGAAAACTCGATCGGGTCCTCGATGGTGATGATGTGGCGGGTGAAGTTTTCGTTGATGTAGTTGAGCATCGAGGCGATGGTGGTCGATTTGCCCGACCCGGTGGTCCCGGTGACCAGCACCAGGCCCCGGTTTTCCTCGGCGATGGTCCGCAGGACCGGGGGGAGGAACAGGTCCCCGAAGGAGAGGATGCGGGAGGGGACGGCGCGCACCGCCACCGAGACGTTCCCCCGCTGCTGGAACACGTTGATGCGGAAGCGTCCCAGCCCCCGCACCCCGTAGCCGATGTCGACCTCGGCGGCGTCGCGGAAGCGCTCCTTCTGCTTGCTGTTCATGATGGAAAACGCCATCATGAGCGAATCCTCCTTGGCCAGCTTCCCCTGGTCCGCGAGCGGCACCAGTTCGCCGTTCACCCGCAGGTGGGGGAAGCAGTCGACCTTCAGGTGCAGGTCCGAGGCCCCCTTGGAGACCATGGTGCGCAGCAGCGTGTCGAGATTCATGCCGAGTCCTCTCCCGGGCGGATAAGCCGCCGTCGCACTCGCTATCGGCGCGCCGGGGCCGGAACAATAGGTTTTCGTGGCCCGCCCCGCAGGGCCTGGAGTCTCTCCTTGACGGACCCCGCTCCATTCCGTAAGATTCTACCCCTATGGAAACGCAATCTTTGCAGGACCCCGCACCCGGGTCCCAGCCGGTCCGGAATTCAGTCGGGGGCGCGAAGACCCTATCGGCCTGCGTCGGCGGGGCGCTCGTGCCCGGGCTGGGGCACGCGCTGCTGGGCAAATGGGACCGCGCGGCCGTGTTCTTCTGCTCCATCGGGCTGATGGCGGCGGCGGGGATCGGACTCGACGGCAGGCTCTGGAGCCCCGATTTCGACGGCATCGTCGCCGCGCTCAAGTTCGCGGCCGAGGCGGGCGCCGGCCTTTTCTACTGGATCCCGTGGCTGCAGGGGGCCGGCATCGGCGATCCCACCTCCTACACCTACGACTACGCCAACATCTATCTCTACGTCGCGGGGCTTCTGAACATGCTGGTGATCATCGACGTCTTCGACATCGCGATGGGAAGAAAGCCATGAAGAACCATTTCGTCCTGATGGTGGTCTTCAGCATCCTGGCCTCGCTCGTGCTCGCCTTCATCGCCAAAAACGGGGTGCGGGAGCGGACGCGCTATTTCCTCATCCTTTTCGGCTCCTTCGTCCTCCTTTCCATCGTGGCCGGCTGGCTGATGTACCCCTTCCCCTTTTAGCGGGGGGGCGGCCCGGCCCCTCGGGGGTCTCATGCAACTGCTGGGCAAAACGGCCATCGTGACCGGGGGGGCGCGCGGAATCGGGCGCGGCATCTGCCTCGAACTCGCCGGCCGCGGGTGCGACGTCGCCTTCAGCTACAGCCGGAGCGTGGACGCGGCCGACACCCTCCGGGAGGAGATCGAGGGCCTGGGGCGGCGCGCGTGGGCGTTCCAGGCGCCGGTCGAATCGTTCGCGCTCGCGGCCGACTGCGTGCGGCGGGTGGCCGAGAGCGCGGGAGGGGTGGATCTGCTCGTCAACAACGCCGGGATCGCCAGGGACAAGCTGATCCTGCGCATGAGCGAGAGCGACTGGGACGAGGTGATCGGGGCCAACCTCAAGGGGGCCTTCAATTTCTGCCGGGCCGCGGCCCCTTTCATGCTCCGCTCCCGATCGGGCGCCATCCTGAACATCTCCTCGGTGAGCGGCCTGCACGGCGCGCCGGGGCAGGCCCACTACTCCGCCTCCAAGGCGGGCCTGATCGGGCTGACCAAGGCGCTGGCCCGGGAACTGTCGGGCCGCGGCATCCGGGTGAACGCCCTGGCGCTCGGGTTCGTCGACACGGAAATGACCCGCGCCCTCTCCCCCGGGTACCGCGAGCGCGCCCTCGGCGAGATCCCGCTCGGGCGTTTCGCCTCCGTCGCGGAAGTGGCCCGGATCGCCGCCTTCCTCCTCTCCGAGGACGCCTCCTACATCACCGGCCAGGTGCTGCAGGCCGACGGGGGCCTGGCCATCTGAAAGCGGCGCGCCCGGCGAAATTCCGTTGGCACTTTCCCCCTCCCGTTCATTAGACCTCTGTAGCCTTGCATTCCCTCACTCGTGTCGGCTGGCGGGCATGTATCCGGAAATCCACGAGCTTCTCTGTAACGTGCTGTCGCGCGGGCGCTCCGGACAGGCGGCGGAACTGGCCTCCCGCCGGCTGATGGAGCATTTCGGTTCGGCCGGGCGGCTGGCCCAGGCCTCGCTCGAGGAGATCCGGCGCGCGGGCCGGCTCCCGGCCGGGCAGGCGGCGGCCGTCTACTGGGCGCTCGAACTGGGGAGGTGCGCGTCGAGTGCCCCGATGCGCCCGGGGGAGCGCTTCAGCAACAGCCGCGAGCTGTACGAACGTTACCGGGGCCGGTACTTCTCCGTCCCCAAGGAGCACTTCCTCTCCCTGCACCTCAATTCCAAGAACCGGCTGATCCGGGAGGTCCTGGTCTCGGTCGGGAGCCTCTCCACGAGCGTGGTGCACCCGCGCGAGGTCTTCGCCCCCGCGGTGCGCGACAGCTCGGCGGCGCTGATCTTCCTCCACAACCACCCCTCCGGGGACCCGGCCCCGAGCCGGGAGGACCGGGAGTGCACCGGGAGGCTCACGGAGGCGGGAAGAATCCTGGGGATCCGGATCCTGGACCACATCATCCTGGGGCACGACGACTACTACAGCTTCGCCGATTCGGGCCTGCTCGCCCCGCCGCGCGCCGCCCCTTTCTGAGCCGGCCCCCCGCCCGTGGCAATCTCCCTCCGCGCCGGTTATAATGGGGGCATGAACAGACTCTTTTTCCTGGACGTGGACACGCAGCGCGACTTCATGCACAAGGACGGGGCCCTCTACGTCCCGGGGGCGGAGCGCATTATCCCGAAGCTCCGGCGCCTCTTCGATTTCGCGCGCCGGAGCGGCATCAGCATCCTTTCGAGCGTCGACGCGCACGCGCCGGACGACCCCGAATTCGGCACCTTCCCCCCCCACTGCGTCAAGGGGAGCGAGGGGCAGAAGAAGATCGACGAGACGATCCTGGGCCGCCCCCTGGTGCTCGAAAACCACCCCATCGACCGCAACCTGGTGGAGGCCGTCCGCCGCTACGGGCAGATCATCGTGGAAAAGCAGACCCTGGATCTCTTCTCCAACCCGGTGGCGGAGCGGCTGCTGCGCGCCCTGCCGGCGCGGGCGGTCGTGTTCGGGGTGACGACCGAACACTGCGTCCGGGCCGCCGCCCTGGGGCTCCGCAGCCGCGGGGTGAGCGTGGTGCTGGTCAGCGACGCCGTGCGCGCCCTCTCCCCTCAGGGGGAGCGGGAAGCGCTCTCCGAGATGCGATCGGCGGGGGTGGAAACCGTCACCGTGGAGACCCTCCTCGACCTGGGCGCCAGCTGATGCCGCAAGCGGAACTGGGGCTATACCTGCACCTCCCCTTCTGCCTGAGCCGCTGCCTCTACTGCCACTTCAACAGCGTCGTCTTCGACGCGGCGCTCGAGGCCCGCTACGCGGCGGCCCTCCTCCGGGAAGTGAACCGCGGCGCGGGAGCCCCGGAAGGGGCCGGGGCCGGCAGCGTCTATTTCGGCGGCGGGACCCCGAGCCTCCTCCCCGCGGGGCGGATCGCCGCGCTTCTGGACGCCTGCCGCGGGCGCTTCCGCCTCTCGGACGACTGCGAGATTTCGCTCGAAGCCAATCCCGGCACCCTCTCGGAGGAAAAGGCCGCCCTCTGGCGCTCCTCCGGAGTCAACCGGGTCTCCCTCGGGGCGCAGTCCTTCTCGGACGGGGAACTCGTCGCCGCGGGGCGCGCTCACACCGCCGCCATGACGCTCGAAGCGCTCGCCCTGCTCCGCAAAAGCGGGTTCGACAACATCAGTCTCGACCTGATGCTGGGCCTGCCGCAGCAGACGCCCCGCTCCTGGCGCCGCACCCTCGAGCGGGCGGCCTCGAGCGGCGTCGAACATCTGTCCCTCTACATGCTCGATCTCGACGAGGAGTGCCTGCTCGGCGTGATGGCGAGGGAAGGGAAGGTGACGCTGCCCGACGGGGACGAGACGGCCGACCTGTACGCCGAAAGCGTGGAGTACCTCCGCGGTTGCGGCTTCGAGCAGTACGAAATCAGCAATTTCTCCCGGCCGGGGCGGCGCTCGCGCCACAACCTGAAATACTGGCGCCGCGAGCCGGTGCTCGCCTTCGGGGCGGGGGCCTGTTCCTTCGACGGGGGGCGCCGCCGGGCCAACGCAAGCAGCCTGGAAGACTACTGCCGCCGGATCGAATCGGGCCGGAGCCCCGAGGTCAGGTCCGAATCGGTGGAGGGGGAGCGCGCGTTGTCGGAAACCCTCTTTCTATCGCTCCGCCTCACGGAGGGGCTCGATCTCGACCGGCTCGCCGCCAGCACGGGCGCGCCGCTGCCGGAAGGCTACGCCGCCGCCATCGAGGAGTTCCTCGCACGGGGGTGGATCGAGCGGGAGGGATCGCGGGTGCGCCTCACGGTCCCGGGGATGCTCCTGTCGAACGAAATCTTCCGGGAGTTCGTCTAGCCGGCCCGGAACGGTTTTCTTTTCAAACTTCTCCCGGGTTGATAAGATGCCGTGCGGGGCCCGCGGCGGGTCCTGGGAAGAAGGGATACGGGTGGAAGGGAGATCATGGGAAAAATCAAGATCGGCATCATCGGCGGGAGCGGGTTGTACGACATGGCGGGGCTCGAGGAGCGGGAGGAGGTGGCGGTAGCCACCCCCTTCGGCGATCCTTCCGACAAGCTGGTGACGGGGACGCTCGGCGGCAAGCGGGTGGCTTTCCTGGCGCGGCACGGGCGGGGGCACCGGCTGATGCCGTCGGAACTCAACTTCCGCGCCAATATCTACGCCATGAAAACCCTGGGGGTGGAGCGCATCCTCTCCGTCAGCGCGGTGGGCTCGCTCAGGGAGAGCATCGCCCCCCTCGATATCGTCCTGCCCGACCAGTTCCTGGACCGGACCCGGGGGCGGGTGTCGACCTTCTTCGGCGACGGGCTGGTGGCCCACATCTCCTTCGGCGACCCGGTCTGCCCCGATCTTCTGGAGCAGGTCTTCGAGTCCTCGGCGCGCGCGGGCTTCCCGGCCAAGAAGGGGGGGACCTACGTCTGCATGGAGGGGCCGGCCTTTTCCACCCGGGCCGAGTCGATCCTCTATCGCGGCGCCGGGATGGACGTCATCGGGATGACCAACCTGCAGGAGGCGAAGCTGGCCCGGGAGGCCGAGATCTGCTACGTCACCATCGCGCTGGTGACCGACTACGACTGCTGGCACGACGGGCACGAGACGGTCAGCGCCGAGATGATCCTCGGGAACCTCGAGCGCAACTGCCGCGCCGCCGAGGCGATCCTCACCCGCACGGTGGCCGACCTGGACGGGGAGCGGAAATGCTCCTGCGGCGACGCATTGAAATACGCCCTGATCACGCGCCCCGACGCGGTGACGCCGGAGGCGAAGGCGCGGCTTGCCCCCATCGTGGGGCGCTACCTGCCATAATGGGCTCGAAAACGGCGGTGACGGCCCTTCTCCTTTTCCTGGCGGCGGGGTGCGCCCCGAATATGGTGGCGGGGGAGGAGAAGGAGAAGAAGGGGGCGGAGGAGATGCTCGGGGAGGCCCGGGCGTTTCACGAGGCGATGGTCCCCTTCCGCAAGGCCGAAGCGATGATCGGCACCGCGGCGGAAAACGGCGACGAACAGGTGGAGCTCTTCCGCCGGGCCGTAGCCCTCAAGCCCGATTTCCTGGAGGCGCACTACAACCTCGGCCTCGTCCACCTCAACCGGAAGGAGATGCCGGAGGCGGCCGCTGCGCTGGAAACCGTGCTCCGGATCGACCCGCAGTTCGACCCCGAAGTCTACCGCCTGCTGGCCACGGCCTACCGCGGGGCCGGGGACCCGGCGGCCGCCATCGCGGCGCTCGAGGCGGGGGTGGCGCGGCGGCCCGACGACCTGGAGATGCTGAAGGCGTTGGCCTACCTCGAGCTTGGCAACGGCCGGGAGGCGGCCGCGGCGGAAAACCTCGAAAAGGTCGTGGCGCGCGATCCGGCCGACGGCGGCTCCCGCTTCGAGCTGGCGCTCCTGTATCAAAAGCGGGGGGACGGGGAGCGGGCGGCCGCCCATTACCGGAAGCTGCTCGCGCGCGCCCCGGACCACTTCGCCGCCCGCTTCAACCTGGGGATGCTCCTGTTGGGGGGCGGGAAGCTGTCCGAGGGGACGGCCGAGCTGGAGGAGGCGGCCCGGCAGAGGCCGGAAGACGCCCAGGCGCGGGAGCGGCTGGGGGACGCCTACAGCCTGATGCAGCAGTACGAGAAGGCGGCCGCGAGCTACCGCGCGGCCCTGGCGGGGGACCCGGCGCGTCCGCGCGTCCTCTCGCGCCTCGGTTTCGCCCTGGCCAAGCTCGGCCGGACCGGGGAGGCGATCGAGGTGCTCGAGGGGGCCGCCGGGCCGGGAGCGGAGGGCTCCGACGTCCATTTCCTCCTGGGGGACCTCTACGGGGACGCGGGGCGCTACGAGGAGGCGCTTCGCTCCTATGCCCGCTCGCTCGAGGCGGACCCGGGCCAGAAGGAGGTCCATTACAACATGGGGACGCTGCTCGCGGAGCGGGAGCGGTTCGAGGAGGCCCGCGCCTCGCTGCGGCGCGCGGTCCAGCTCGACCCGCGCTACGCGCCGGCCTGGGCCAACCTCGCGCGGGTGGCGGAGCGGCTGGGGCTCGACCGGGAGGGGATCGAGGCCAACGAGGCGGTGATCGAACTGGGGGAGGGAACGGCCCGGAACTACTTTCACCTCGGGGTCCTGTACGCGAAAAACGATCTTGCCGCCCCCGCCATCGCCGCGTTCACGCGCGCCGTCGAACTCGAGCCGGAGCGGTACCGGGCGCTTTTGCGGGAAGAGCTGAAAAACGTCCAATCGGTGCTCGACAGCGTGCGCTACAAGCCGGAATTCACCCGGCTGCTCGATTTGCCTTAGCCTCGGGTGCGGCAAAGGAAGGCGGCGAGTTCTTCCGGGGATAGGGCGTAGAGGTCCTGCGGGTTTTCGGGCGGCTGGTTCTTCCAGCGCCGGTGGCCCCAGAGCCAGCTCTCGGGCTGCTCGCGCACGATCCGCTCGAGCACGTCGTTGAACCGCTGGGTGTTGACTTCGATGTCCCGCTCCCGGTCCCCGGTGCGCACCGCCTCCATCGGGGGGAGGAAGCGGATGCGGTAGCGCCCCCCCTCCATGGGGGTGAGGTAGCCGGGGAGGACGGGGGCGCCGGTGCGCAGCGCGAACAGCGCCACGCTCGAGGAGGTGGCGGCGGGGACGCCGAAGAAGCGGGCGAAGACCCCCTCGTCCGGGCTGGTGTTCTGGTCCATCAGGATGCCGAAATCGCGCCCCGAGTGGAGTTCCGTGAGAATGGCGCGGGCGGAGTTGCCCTTGGGGATGACGCGGTTGCCGTGCAGCGCGCGGACCGAGGAGAGGTAGCGTTCGAGGCGCGGGTTGTCGAGCGGCCTCGTCGTGAACGCGAGCGGGTGGCCGTAGAGCGCGTGGGCCGTGGGGAGGAGTTCCCAGGAGCTGAAGTGCCCGGTGAGGTAGAGGATCCCCTTCCCCCGCCGGCGCGCCTCCCGGTAGTTGTCGAGCCCCTCCACCTCGTCGTAGACCGCCAGGCGGGAGATGTTCTCCGGGGAGAGGGCGGGGAGGCGGCTGATTTCGAGCAGGTTGAGCGCCGCGTTCTGGAAGCTGCGGCGGGCGATCCGCCCCCTCTCGCGCTCCGGCAGGGAGGGGAAGGCGATGCGCAGGTTGACGCCGGCGATCCGCCGGTGCCGCCGGTCGAGGCGGTAGAAGAGAGAGGCGAGGGCGCGGATCAGCCCGCCCCCCGCGGCGCGGGGGAGCAGGCGGAAAAGCGCAATTCCTGTCCGGGCCAGGATGTAGACGGCAAGGGAATTCAAGCTCTCGCCCCTCCGGGATGATATACTCTCGCCCTGATGGCGGCATTCATACATAACAGACTCCGGCCTCTTTGCATAGACCGTTCCTGGCCGGGTGAGGGCGGGGAGAGATGAAGCGGCGGGAGCCTTTCGCCCCCCCCTACGACGGGGTGTTCGCGGGGCTGCTGAAATTCGCGACCTTCGCCGAGGCGGAGGAGACCCTCCGGCGGCTGGAGGAGTTGCGCCTCCGCTACCGGGACCTCGGGGACCGGAAGGGGGAGGGGTATTGCCGCGAGCTGGCGCTTCTGGGGCGGCGGCGGGCGGAGCAGATCGCCCGCAACCCGCGCGTCGCCGCGGTGCGCCGGCTCGAGAAGGGGGAAATCGCCCTCTGGTTCCGGATCTGGCTCGAGACCCCCGCGCTCTTCGAGACCTGGCTCGAGCTGCGCCGCCGGACGGACCAGTTCCGGCGGCTCCGGGATGCGGGATGACTTTTCTCGGCATAAAGGGCGGCCGCGCCGCCCCGGATTTGCTACGATTCTAATTTTTCGACAAGGACGCACCGATGCAAGAACCGCTGTCCAACAACCTGCCGGGGACGCGGGACCTCCTCCCCGGGGAGACCGAGCGCTGGCGCCTCGTGGAGGAGTGCGCGCGCCGCATCTTCGAGCGCCACGGGTACCGGGAGATCCGGACCCCCGTCATCGAGCCCACCGAACTGTTCGCGCGCGGGATCG